>NZ_CAURTV010000007.1:0-84532 GCF_963527515.1 uncultured Cellulomonas sp.
GGCGTCGGGCCCGTTCCTCGCGCCGCGTCCCGGCCACCTGTCGCGCCGGCTCGGCCTGGCGCGCCACGGCCGACAGCGCCGACGACGCGAGCAGACCGGCGTCCGGGAGCCGGACGGGCTCCGGCTGCGTGACCCGGTAGCACTCCTCCACGGCGTCGTCGCAGGACACCCCAGGTGCCGTCAGCAGCTCCGTGAAGGCGTCCCGGAGCGTCACCTCCCCCGGCACGCCGGTGACCAGGTGCACGTCCGCCCCGGGCATCTGCGCCAGGACGGTGCTCAGCAGCGAGCGCAGGTCCGCCGCGGGGTCGTCGGCGCCGGTGAGCGCACCTCCCAGGTCGATCAGCACGGGACGTCCGTCGGGCCGCAGGACCACCGACGACGCGCTCACCGCACCGTGCGCCAGCCCGGCGCCCCGCAGGGCGTCGATCGCACCGGCCAGCGGGATGGTGACCGTCGCGGCCTCCCCGTCAGTCAGCGGCGCACGGGCGGCCCGGATCTGCGCGAGCGACAGACCGGGGACGTGCTCGACCACCAGAGCGACCCGACCAGGCGCGAGGTCCAGCACCTCCACCACCTGCGGCAGGTGCTCGTGCCGGAGCCCGCGCAACCGCGCCGCACGCTCCGAGAGCCGGTCGTCGACGACCGCGGGCACGACGTGCAGCTCGAGGCGTCGGTCCGAGCCGTCGAGCGGCTCGGCCAGCCACCCGGTCCCGACGATCTCGACCGCCCGGAACCCCGCCGCCGCGAGGGCGTCCTCCACGTCGCTCGGTACGAGCAGGCTGTCCATGCGGGCCATCCAAGACCGGTCGGCGCGAGCGCGTCGCCCGTCGTGCACAGCCTCAGGGCAGGCGGACCACCCGGCGCTCGGCGGCGGAGACCACGGCCGCGTCGAGCACCCTGGCCGTGCGCGCCGCGTCGGCGGGATCCACGGGAGCCGGTCCGCCGTCCACCACCCACCGCACGACCGCACGGTAGAGGTCCACATGGCCGCCCGCGGCTCGTGGGACGGGCCGCCGGTCGGCGCCGCGCACCAGCCAACCCTCGTGCACCGGCTCGCCCGGCCGGCGGGTCTCCTCGTACGCGTCGTCGAGCGCGGCGAACGGCGTCGGCTCGCCCTCGAAGCTGGTCACCAGGTACGCGCCGCCGTCGCCGAGCACGCGCGTCCGCGGACCGGGTGCCCCGACCACGCCGCCCGCCTGCAGGTGGCTGACGACGCCGTTGTCGGCATGCACGAGGGCGAGGAAGACGTCGTCGACCGCCGGGGTGGTGCGGGCGTGCAGCTCGGCGTAGACCTGCTCGACCGGGCCGAACAGCTGCACCGCGGAGTCGACCAGGTGGGCGCCGAGGTCGAGCAGGAGCCCGCCGGACTGCGGGTCGTTCTCCTTCCAGCGGTCCTGCGGCACGGGCCGGAACCTCTCCCAGCGCCGCTCGAACCGGTGCACCGTCCCCAGCTCCCCGCGGGCCAGCAGGCCGAGCAGGGTGAGCTGCTCGCTGTCCCAGCGGCGGTTGTGGAACACCGTCAGTCGCCCGTCGGCGCGCGCGGCCAGCAGCTCGGCGTCGGCGGCCGACGTGGCCAGCGGCTTGTCGACGAGCACGTGCAGCCCCGCGCCGAGCGCGGCCTGCACGTGCGCCACGTGCTCACCGGTCGGGCTCGCGACCACCACGAGGTCCAGCTCGTCGGCGTGGGCCAGGAGACCGTCCACGCCGGGCTCGACGGCGGCCCCCGGCCAGTCCGCCTCCACCTGCGCCGCACGGCTGCGCGTGACCACCGCGGTCACCCGCTGTCCGGCCTCCCGCAGCAGCCGGGCGTGGATCCCCCGGCCCGCTCCCCCGTACCCGACCAGCCCGACCCGCAGCGCCTCCATGCGGCTCACTCTAGGTCGGTGCCGACCCCCGCCGGGCGCCTCGACAGCGCGCTGGGCCACCACGTGCCGCGGCCGATGTCGTGCACGAGCGCGGGCACCAGGAGGCTGCGCACGACGAGCGTGTCCAGCAGCACGCCGAACGCCACGATGAACGCGATCTGCGCCAGGAAGAGCAGCGGGATGACGCCCAGGGCGGCGAACGTGGTGGCCAGCACCACACCCGCCGACGTGATCACGCCCCCGGTCACCGCGAGCCCCCGGACCACCCCGGCCTGCGTGCCGACCTTCACCGACTCCTCGCGCACGCGGGTCATCAGGAAGATCGAGTAGTCGACGCCGAGCGCCACCAGGAAGACGAACGCGAAGAGCGGGACCACGGGGTCGGCGCCGGCGAAGCCGAACACGTGGTTGAACACGATCGCCGCCACCCCGAGCGCCGCCGCGAACGAGAGCACGTTGGCCAGCAGGAGCAGCACGGCGGCGACCACGGACCGCAGCAGGAGCATGAGGATCAGACCGATCACCAGCAAGACGACGGGCACGATGACGCGCAGGTCGCGCTCGCTGGCCAGCTGCGTGTCGAGCGTCTCGGCCGCCGCGCCGCCGACCAGCGCGCCGGGTGCGGCCTCGTGCACGGCGGTCCGCAGCTCCTCGACCGCGGCGACCGCCGCCTGCGTGTCGGCCGACGCGGTCGTGGTGACGTCCAGCCGGACGCGTCCGTCGACGACGACCGGCGGAGCACCGGTCGTCGGTGCTCCGGCACCGGCGGGTGCCCCGGTGTACGGCGCCACCGTCTCGACGCCGTCGACGTCCTGCGCTGCCGCGGTGACCGCGTCGACGTCCGACTCGTCGACGATGACGATCGCGGGCTGGACCGCACCGGCCGGGAAGTGGTCCCCGAGCACGGCCTCGCCCGAGACCGCGTCGACGTCGGTGAGGAAGATGTCGACCTGGCTGGTGCCGGACGCCTTGAGGCTGGGCAGGAACGCGGCGCCGACGCACAGAACGAGCGCCGTGAGGATCCAGACGGGCCGTGCGTGCCGGCCGACGAAGCGCGCGAGCCGCGCCCACACACCAGAGCCCGCGGCGGGATCGGCGACCGGGGCACCCTGCGCGACGACCGCATCGGCACGCGGGGCCCGCGGCCAGAACAGCACCCGGGAGCGCTTGCCGAACACCAGCAGCAGGGCGGGCAGCAGCGTGAGGGCGCCGAGCAGGGCCGACGCGATGCCGATCGCGGCGACTGGGCCGAGGCTGCGGTTGGACCCCAGGTCGGACAGCAGCAGGCAGAGCACGCCGGCGATGACCGTGCCGGCGCTGGCCGCGATGGGCTCGACGCAGGCGCGCAGGGCGCGGCGCATGGCGTCGGCGGGGTGCGCGACGTGGTGGAGCTCTTCCCGGTACCGGGCGACCAGCAGCAGCGCGTAGTCCACCGACGCGCCGACGACCAGGATCGAGAGGATGCCCTGGGACTGCCCGTTCAGCACCAGGGTCCCGTTCTTGGCCAGGGTGTAGACCACGAGCCCGGCCAGGCAGAGCGCGAACACGGCGGTGAAGATCACGACGAACGGCAGGAACGGCGAGCGGTAGACGACGGCGAGGATGAGCAGCACGGCACCGAGTGCGACGAGCAGGAGGACGCCGTCGATGCCGCCGAACGCCGTGACGAGGTCAGCGACGAAGCCGGCCGGTCCGGTGACCCAGGCCTGCAGACCGAGCTCGCCGGCGGCGGCGGCCGTCGCGCCGAGCTCCCCGTCGAGGGACTCGCGCAGCGCGACGACGAACGAGCCGGTGACGCGCTCGTCGTCGGCCAGCAGCTGCTCGGCCTTCTGACCGTCCAGGGAGATCGCGACCAGCAGCGCCTCGCCGTCCTCGGACGGGACGACGGCCGGCTCGCCGACCAGGTACTGCGACCACGTGCCGTCGTTGCCCTCCGGCAGCGCGTGGTCGGGGATCCCCTGCGCCCACTCCTGCACGGCGGCGAGCTGGTCAGGGGTGACGTCGCCGCCGTCGGCGGGCTGGAGCACGACCAGCGCAGGTAGTGTCTCCGTGTCGACGAAGCCCCTGCTCTGCTCGGCGGCCCTGGTGGACTCGGCCGACGACGGCAGGAACGCGGAGGCGTCGTTCGTCTGGACCTGCGACAGCTTGCCCTGCGCCATCCCACCGACCGACCCGATGCCGAGCCACACCACGAGGGCGACGCCGACCAGGACGGCACGGACGAGGGTGAACCGGCGATTACTCAGCATGCTGAGTATCATCGGTGGTGTAACCCGGATGAGCAAACGGAGGCCCGGCTGTGGAGCTGGAGAGCAGGTCGGCGGACACCATCGACCCGGCCTCGCCCGACCCCGCGCACTGGCCGGTCGGACGCCTGCTCTCGTCGGCCGCCCGCCGCGTCGAGCGGGACTGGAACGCCCACCTGGCCGCGTGGGACCTCAACCACGCCAGCCTCGCCGTCCTCGCCCACCTCCTGCGCGCGCCCATGTCCCAGCGGGAGCTGGCAGGCGCCAGCGGGGTGACCGAGCAGACCATGAGCCGGGTGCTGGCCCGCATGGAGCGCACGGGGTACGTCACGCGCAGCCCGCACGACGACGACCGGCGCCGGCACATCATCGCGATCACCGACGCGGGCCGGGCGACCTTCGGCGTCGCGTCGGACCGCGCGCTGGCGGAGGAGCTCGTCGTCCGCGGGCTCTCTCGCGAGCAGGCCGAGCAGCTGCGCCTCCTGCTCGTCGTCGTCGCCGGCCCCGGCCCGGACGGCCCGCCGGGTTAGCCTGACGGCATGCGGTTCGACGAGCTCGATCTCGGCACACGCCTGCTGCCCTACGAGCCGACGTGGCAGCTGCAGCGCGAGGTGCTCGCGGCAGTCGCAGACGGCACGCGCGAGGACGTCGTGCTCCTCTGCGAGCACGAGGACGTCTACACGGCCGGCCGGCGCACCGCGTCGTGGGACCGCCCCGTCGACGGCACCCCGGTGGTCGACGTCGACCGCGGCGGCCGGATCACCTGGCACGGCCCCGGGCAGCTGGTCGGCTACCCCATCGTCAAGCTCGCGACGCCCATCGACGTGGTCCGCTACGTGCGCCAGCTCGAGGAGGCGCTCATCCGCACGTGCGCCGACCTGGGCCTCGAGGCGGTCCGCGTCGACGGCCGCAGCGGGGTCTGGTTCGCTGCCGACGAGAGCCGTCGGGAGCGCAAGGTCGCGGCGATCGGCGTGCGGGTGTCGCGTGGCGTGACCATGCACGGCTTCGCGCTCAACTGCGAGCCCGACCTCGCCGCCTTCGACCGGATCGTGCCCTGCGGCATCGACGACGCCGATGTCACGTCGCTCTCGGTCGAGACGGGCCGGCGGGTGACCATCGCCGAGGTGGTGCCCCTGGTGCGCCGCCACCTCGTCGACACCCTGTCCCCGATCCTGCAGGCGCACGCGGCCCTGCCGGTGTGACCAGCGCCTCCCCCGCACCCGTCGCATCCGCGGGTTAGTCTGACCGGCGTGACGATCGCAGCCGATGGCCGACGCATGCTCCGGATCGAGGCCCGCAACGCCGAGACCCCCATCGAACGCAAGCCCGAGTGGATCCGCACCCGCGCGACGATGGGCCCCGAGTACACCGAGCTCAAGGGCCTGGTGAAGCGCGAGGGCCTCAACACGGTCTGCGAGGAAGCGGGCTGCCCCAACATCTTCGAGTGCTGGGAGGACCGCGAGGCCACCTTCCTCATCGGCGGCGACCAGTGCACGCGACGCTGCGACTTCTGCCAGATCGACACGGGCAAGCCCGCCGCCTTCGACGCCGACGAGCCGCGCCGCGTCGCCGCGTCCGTCCAGGCGATGGGCCTGAAGTACTCCACCGTCACCGGCGTGGCCCGCGACGACCTGCCCGACGGGGGCGCCTGGTTGTACGCCGAGACGGTCCGCCAGATCCACGCGGTCAACCCGGGCACCGGTGTCGAGCTGCTGATCCCGGACTTCAATGCGACGCCCGAGCTGCTGGACGAGGTGTTCTCCTCGCAGCCCGAGGTGCTGGCGCACAACCTGGAGACGGTCCCCCGGATCTTCAAGACCATCCGTCCCGGCTTCCGCTACGACCGGTCGCTGTCGGTGATCACCCGGGCGCACGAGGCCGGGCTCGTCACCAAGTCCAACCTGATCCTGGGCATGGGCGAGACGACCGAGGAGGTCGTCGAGGCCCTGGCCGAGCTGCACGAGGCGGGCTGCGACCTCATCACCATCACGCAGTACCTGCGCCCGTCGGTGCGCCACCACCCCGTCAGCCGCTGGGTCCGCCCGGAGGAGTTCGTGGAGCTGTCGGCCGAGGCCGAGCGCCTCGGGTTCCTCGGCGTCATGTCCGGCCCGCTGGTGCGCTCGTCGTACCGCGCGGGACGCCTCTGGGGGCAGGCGATGCGCCGCTACGGCCGGCCCATCCCCGAGGCCCTCGCACACCTCGGCGAGCCGACCACCTCCCGCCAGGAAGCTGCCAGCCTCCTGGCCCGCTGACGCCGTCAGGACGAGCCCGATCGGTCGGTAGACTTCGGGCCCATGGCCCGCAACAACACCCCCGACGCCGCACCGACACCCAAGGTCAAGAAGACCCGGTGGTACCACCAGGTGTGGCAGGCGTACCAGATGACCCGCAAGCACGACCCTGCGGTCACGTGGATCGTGCTGGCGGTGTTCTTCGGCATCATCGCGCTCGGCCTGGTCATCGGGCTGCTGGTGAACCAGTGGGTGTACGTGCTGGTGCTCAGCATCCCGTTCGCCCTGCTCGGGGGCATGTTCGTGCTCGCCCGCCGCGCCGAGACGGCCGCCTACACGCAGATCGAGGGCCAACCGGGCGCCGCGTTCGCCGCCCTGGGGACCATCCGCCGCGGCTGGTCGTTCACGCAGGAGCCCGTCGCGGTGGACCCGCGCACGCAGGACCTGGTCTTCCGCGGCGTGGGTCGGCCCGGCGTCGTCCTCGTCGGCGAGGGCCCCGCGCCCCGCATCGCCAAGCTTCTGGAGGCCGAGCGCAAGCGCACGGCTCGCGTGATCTCCGGCGCCCCGATCACGCTCATCCAGGTCGGCGACGGCGAGGGCCAGGTCACGCTGCGCAAGCTCCCGCGCGCGGTGCAGAAGCTGCGCCCCAAGCTGTCCAAGCAGGAGGTGGCCGAGGTGAACAAGCGCCTGACCGCCCTCGGTGGCGTCCGGCTCCCGGTGCCCAAGGGCGTCGACCCGATGCGCGCCCGCCCGGACCGCAAGGGCATGCGCGGCCGCTGAAGCCCGACTGACTACCGCCGCACGATGGCCGTGCCGGCCACGCGGTCGTGCAGACCGCGGCCGTCGGCGTCCCACACCACGGCCGGCACCACCAGGCACAGCAGCACGGTGCGGACCAGCGCGCTGAGGAACCCGGGCGCCATCGTCGCCCATGCCGCGTCCCGGCTGGCCTGACCCGGGAACACCCGGCGGACCCGCAGGCCGACCAGCCGGTGCCCGAGGGTGTGGCCGATCGAGCCCACGAGGAGCACGTTCTCGAGCGCGAAGATGCCGAGCGTCGCCATCGGGTTGCCGCGGCTCAGCAGGAACGCGTCGGGGTCGCTCGCGAAGAACGTGCCCGAGATCAGCAGGCAGGCCACCCAGTCGATGACGAGCGCGCCGACCCGTCGACCCAGCGAGGCCAGCGAGCCCGAGCCCGACGCGGGCAGCCCGAGCCGGCTGCCCCGCCCCTGCTCCGTGCCCGCGGCCGACGGGTCCGGCTCCTCGAAGCCGCCACCGAGCCACGAGCTGATGTCCCGACGATTCGCCACCCGAGCAGGGTAGGCGAACGGGCCGGCGTCCCCACCCTCAGGGCATAGGGTCAACATTCGTTACACGAGGAGCGGCCCCGTAACGCTGTCGAAACACTTGGTACACGACAGAGAAACTCGGCGCTCGTAACCTCGCCTTGCCCGACCCCACGGGTACCACTTGACCGAGGAGCAGCGGATGTTCAGCAAGCCAGAGGAAGTCCTGGCGTTCATCAAGAGCGAGGACGTGAAGTTCGTCGACGTCCGGTTCTGTGACCTGCCCGGCACGATGCAGCACTTCAACGTCCCGGCCTACTCGCTGGAGCTGGACTTCTTCACCGAGGGCCAGATGTTCGACGGGTCCTCGATCCGCGGCTTCCAGGCGATCCACGAGTCGGACATGAAGCTGATCCCCGACATCGGCACCGCCTACCTCGACCCCTTCCGTGTCGAGAAGACGCTGAACATCAACTTCCACATCGTCGACCCGTACACCAACGAGCCCTACAGCCGCGACCCGCGTCAGGTCGCCGCGAAGGCCGAGGCGTACCTCAAGTCGACCGGGATCGCGGACACGGCGTTCTTCGCCCCCGAGGCCGAGTTCTACATCTTCGACGACGTCCGCTTCCACACGAAGCAGAACGAGTCGTTCTACTCGATCGACTCCTTCGAGGCGGCGTGGAACACGGGCCGCGAGGAGGCGGGCGGCAACCTCGGCCACAAGATCCCCTACAAGGGCGGCTACTTCCCCGTCCCGCCGGTGGACGGCTTCTCGGACATCCGTGACCAGATCAGCCTGCAGCTGGACGCCCTCGGCCTCGGTGTCGAGCGCGCGCACCACGAGGTCGGCACCGCCGGCCAGCAGGAGATCAACTACCGCTTCGACAAGCTGGCCATCTCCGGCGACAAGGTCATGCTCTTCAAGTACGTCGTGAAGAACGTGGCCCACGAGAACGGCAAGACGGCGACCTTCATGCCGAAGCCGCTGTTCGGGGACAACGGCTCGGGCATGCACGTCCATCAGTCCCTGTGGAAGGACGGCGAGCCGCTGTTCTTCGACGAGAAGGGCTACGGCGGCCTGTCCGACATGGCGCGCTGGTACATCGGTGGCCTGCTCAAGCACGCGCCGTCGCTGCTCGCGTTCACCAACCCGACGGTGAACTCCTACCACCGCCTGGTCCCCGGCTTTGAGGCCCCGGTCAACCTGGTCTACTCGGCGCGCAACCGCTCCGCGTGCATCCGCATCCCGGTCACCGGGTCGAACCCGAAGGCCAAGCGCATCGAGTTCCGCGTGCCGGACCCGTCGTCGAACCCCTACCTGGCGTTCGCGGCCATGCTGATGGCCGGCCTGGACGGCATCCAGAACCGGATCGAGCCGCCCGACCCGATCGACAAGGACCTGTACGAGCTGCCCCCCGAGGAGCACTCCCAGATCCAGCAGGTGCCGGGCACCCTCGCCGAGGTGCTCGACCACCTCGAGGCCGACCACGACTTCCTCACGGCGGGCAACGTGTTCACGCCCGACCTGATCTCGACGTGGATCGACTACAAGCGCAACGCCGAGGTGGACCCGATCCGTCTGCGGCCGCACCCGCACGAGTTCGAGCTCTACTACGACGTGTGATCGTCCCGCCTCGCGGCTGCTCCCGTGAGGCGGTGACCTGCAGGAACGGCACCCCTGTCGCCCTCGTGGCGGCGGGGGTGCCGCACGTTGCGGCTCACGCCGGTGCGGGCGCGAGCCCGAGGGCAGCCCGGACTCCCTGCGCGGCCGCCGCCGGGAGGGCGTACGACCGGGCACCGGCCCAGTCACTCGCGACGACCACGCCGTCGCGCACCCAGTAGGTGTTCGTGCGCCTCCCGGCCACCGTCAGCTCGACGCGCTCGCAGCCGTGCAGGAGTCCCTGGACCGGGGAGAGCACGTCCTCGGTGCGGTCACGCACCAGCCGAGCGGGGCGCACAGTGTGCGGGGGCGACGTGGACTCGTCCAGCAGCTCGAGGTCGAGACTGCGTTCGGCTCCCTGCACCAGCTCCAGGACCAGCGCGCTCAGCCCGTAGCTGGGGACCACCGGACAGTCCGCGTCGGCTGTCACGCGACGGCCGACGGTGGTCGTCCCGTGGGACGTGAAGCGGACGCCCGTCCACGACGTGACCGACCCGGCGACCTGGATCACGGCCTCACCGCCCCCGACCTGCCCGTCCGGGGTGCTGAAGTGCACACGACAGGTGACCTGGTCCGGGCCGATCGTCGTCACCACCGCCCCGCGAGGCGCGCCCTCGGCTCCCACGTAGAACAGCTCGATCTGCTCGTGCATCGCGACGCCCCCTCGTCCGGGCGCCGGTTCGGACGCCGGTCTGATCATGGCGGGAGGTCGGTCGACCTCGCCAGACAGATCGAGGGCGTCGCCCCACCGGGTCGTCGATGGGCACCACCCCTCCCACCGGAGCGACCGCCGGTCAGCCCCAGTCGCGCCGGAGACGGGCCTCGACGTGGCGCTCGAGCTCGAGCTCCTCCGCCTCGACGCTCGTGCCGCGGTGGGCCGCGATCGCCTCGAGCAGGTAGATGCACATCGCCTGCGGCAGCTCGATCGTGGAGCCCGAACGGCGCCCGTTCGCCTCGTGCCAGCGGATCTGGGCGGCGTGGCGGGCGTACTCGTCGACCGCGGCGCCCACGGTGCGCAGCACCTGTCCGTCCAGGGTGAGGACCACCTCGCCCTGGACGTTCGTGAAGCCCATCGACGGGCCCGCCGCGGTGGCCACGGGCGCGACGCCGGTGGCCTGCCGCTGCACCCGCTCGGCGTGCGTGAGGATCCGGGTCTGGCGGGCGCGCACGTGGTACGGGACGTCGGGGTAGCACGTCGGGCACGCGCGAGCGGCCGCGGCCTCGCCGATCTCGGCGACGGCGCGCCCCGACCAGTCCGGGACGCGGACGTGCTCACGGCCGGCGGCGCCCGGGCAGGCGAGGGTCGCGTGCGCGAGCGGAGGGTCGTCGGCGATCGTGAGGAAGACGCGCGTCCACCCACCGCGGCGGTCGTGCTCGGCGTCGAGCTGGGCGACGCACGCCTGCAGCTCCTCGAGCTTGCGCCCCTGGTCCCGCGGGCTGCCCTGCAGCAGCTGCATCTGGAACTCGGAGGCGCCCCAGGCCGCGGCGACACCCGTGGTCTGCCCGAACAGCTGCTCGGTGCGGCCGTGCTCCGAGCTGAGCTCGGCGGCCTCGACCTCCAGCCGGGTCGCGGTCTCGTCGATCTCCTGCGGCGTCATGCGGGCGATCTGTCTCGCGCCCGGAAGTCGGGCCATGGGGTCCTCCACGTCATCGTCGTCGGTGCCGATGGTCGGGTCATCGGCACCGGAGCGACCGGACATGATCGGACGTTTGGATGAATCCGATTCAGTCCGTTCCTGCCCGTTCTGCCATCAGGGTGCCGCTCAGGTCCTGCGCGCCGGAGGGTTGCAGCGGGCTTGCGGGGATCTTGACCCGTCGGGAGCGTGCAATATATTGCATATGTCCGTTGTTCCACTGACGTCAGAGAGCAGCACACCTCACGAAAGGGACGACACCATGACCACCACCGCCAAGCAGACCATCGTGCTGGTCCACGGCGCCTACGCAGACTCGTCGAGCTGGAACGGCTCGATCGACGCCCTGCGCGAGGCCGGCCACCACGTCATCGCCGCCGCGAACCCGCTGCGCGGGCTCGAGAGCGACGGCGAGTACCTCCGGAGCGTTCTCGAGAGCATCGAGGGTCCGATCGTCGTCGCCGGCCACTCGTACGGTGCCTCGGTCATGAGCCACGCGGCCGACGGCAACCCGAACGTCACCGCGCTGGTGTACGTCGCGAGCTTCCTGGCCGAGCCGGGCGAGAGCCTGGTCGACCTCGTCGAGAAGTTCCCCGGCGCGCAGCTCGGCAGCGCCGCGCAGCCCGTCCCGTACACCACGCCCGACGGCGGGACGGCGCCGGAGCTCTACATCGACCAGGAGCGGTACCCCGCGCTGTTCGCGGGCGACGTCGACGTCGAGGTGGCGCAGCGGATGGCCGTCACCCAGCGACCGCTGGCGCTGGCGGCGTTCGAGGCCCAGGCCACTCGTGCGGCCTGGAAGTCCATCGAGTCCTGGGTGCTGCTCGCGACGCAGGACCTCGCGATCCCCGCGGAGCTGTCGCGCTTCATGTCGGCGCGGGCGGACGCCCACCTCGTCGAGGTCGACGCGTCCCACGCCGTGACGGTCTCGCAGCCCGGTGCGGTCGCCGACATCATCCTCGAGGCCGCGGGCAAGACCGCGCGCTGACCACCCCGTCCGCAGCCCGGCCGCACCCGTGGCGGCCGGGCTGCGTATCTCCTGTTCCGGGGACACCTCCTCCTCTGCAGGCGGCACATCGACGTGCGTGCCACGAAGCAGGGGGCAGAAGAGATGGCATACGAGATTCGCGGGTCCCTGTGGGGGACGCTGTGTCACGACGTGCGGGAGCCGCTGGCCGGCCTCGAGCTGCGCGCGTACCGGTCGACGGGTGACCGGACGACGGAGCGGGCGGTCGCGGCCGACAAGGAGACGTTCCACGAGGTGACGGACGGCGAGCGTGCCGAGCCGCCCGTCGCCGTCGCCCGGGTCGAGGACTCGGGACGGTACGTCCTGACCATCGACGACGAGCGGTACGACGGCGGTGCGCTGGACCTCGACCTGTTCGTCGAGAAGCCTCCGCGACCCCGGCACGAGCCTGGCGCCGAACCGCGCCAGCTCGCCGTCACCACGCTCCAGCCGCGCTGGCGGCAGACGGAGAACGACATCCTCGCGGTCTGGGAGTACGCGATCCCGAACCGCTACTGGTGCCACCTCCTGGCGCTCTTCGGCATCTGGACGATCAGCGGGCAGATCACCACGTGCGACGACAAGAGCCCGATCCCGGGTGCCGTCGTCTCGGCCTTCGACGCCGACTGGCTCCAGGACGACCCGCTCGGCACGGCGACCACCGACGCGACGGGCCACTACGTCCTCACGTACCTCGCCTCGGACTTCCGGCGCACGCCGTTCTCGCCCTTCATCAACGTCGAGCTGACCGAGGGTCCCGACGTCTACGTGACGGTGGAGCTCGGCGGGCAGCCGATCATCACGGAGACCCAGTGGGACGGCCGCCAGCCGGGTCGGCAGAACGTCGGGCACTGCTTCTGCCTGGACCTGTGCACCGACAAGCTGGTCGGTGACCCGGAGACCGTGCCGCACTGGCAGCAGGTCGAGGTCTTCGACATCCACCCGGGCAACGGCCAGCCGGGCTCCACGTTCGACGCGCTCGGGTACGCGGACCCGTCGGGCGGCGCGTACGTCTTCGGCGGCACGGTGACGCTGCGGGGCAACTGCCCGCTCACCGACCTGGGCACCGGTCACCCGCTGAAGTACCGCTTCCTGGTGGGTGAGTACACCTGGACGAGCGGCGAGGACCCGGCGAACCCGCCGACCGTCGCGCCCGCCACCCTGACGCCGGTGACGTCGCAGTGGGCCCCGACGCACGTGGGCTACGTGTTCTACACGGACGGCAACGGCGCAGCGCAGTCGGCATCGGTGTTCGTCAGCGCGAGCGACGCGGACGCGGACGGGTTCGTGCAGGTGGACGGCACGGCCGTGACGGTGCCGATGTACAACCCGCCCGGCTCGACCGCCGTCGTCACCGTCAGCGGGTCGAACTTCCTGCGCACGTTCGACCTGCAGGAGCTCAACACCGCGGCGATCACCGCGTTGCACCCCACCAAGAAGCCGGGCGGCCTGCCCAAGGCGCAGGCGGGCGAGACCCTGCCGGCGGGCGAGCAGGAGCCGGTCCGCCGGTACCGGGTCGGCTTCGAGGTCCGCGACGCCGTCACGGACACCACCCTGCACACCGACCAGCTCGACTCGATCATCTTCGACAGCTCGGCGGTCATCGCCACCCTCGACCTCGAGGAGCTCCGCCTGAACGGCTGCAACCCGCTGTCGGGCGCGACGACGATCCACCTGCTGCACACGGTCGACCACCCGCACCTGAAGACCTTCTCGGTGACGATCAACAACAACGGCGGCACCGTGCACGTGCCGCCGCAGACGCCGTCCGGGGCGTTCGTCGTCGGGGACTACTCGTTCCGGGGCGGCGCGTCCGGCCCGCACAACAGCACGAGCACCGGCGGGATCCCGATCGACGTCTCCGCCGACCCGGCGTGCGCGTACTCGGTCAACCTCAGCTGGGTGACCCGCCGGTACCTCGACACGGGTCAGACGATCCAGCGGCTCTACTGCCACTGAGCCGACGGCGGAGGGCGTCCGGGCGCACCGGGCGTCCTCCGCCGTGTCCCGGGACCAAGGGCCCACCCGCTCGATTCGTCCCGGATGGACCATGAGATGGCCGGTCACCCCCGGCACCCCGTTCGCGTGCACCTACAGGAGCGCTCATGTCCACCGCCCGCCCCACCGACACCCTCGACGTCCGGCTCCGGACCCTGAGCCACACCATCCGGTGGGCGCCCGCACCGCGCTGGGGCAGCACCGCCGGCGAGCGTGCGCGGTACTCCGGGTACCTCGGCGGCAGCATCATCGGGTGGACCGTGCTCGGGCTCGGCACGGCCGCCCTGATCGGCCGCGCGCTCGGCCTCGGCGGCTGACGCACCGCTTCTCGACCCGGGTCAGCCGACCCGGCCCAGGGCGATCGCGGCGTACATCAGCGCCGCCACCGTCTCGCCGTCGGTGATCGTCCCGTCGGCCACGAGCGTCAGCACCTCGGGCCACGGCACGGTCCGCACCGCAGCGATGCCTTCGGCGACCTGGTCGGTCGGCAGGCCGGACGCCCGCAGGCCGCGTGCGAGGTACACGTGCTCCGGGGCGTGGCAGATCCCGTTGAGGGCGAACATCGACCCGACGAGCTCCCACCGGTCCGCCTCCAGGCCCGTCTCCTCCTGGAGCTCGCGGCGTGCGGCCGCCAGCAGGTCCTCGCCGTCGGAGCCACCCGCCGGGACCTCGAGCGACGATCCTGTGGTGTACCGCGCCACCTCGACCAGCACGACCCCGCCGTCGTCCGTCACAGGGACGACGAACACCGCCGGGTGGCGCACCTCCACGACGCCGTAGGTCCCCGGCGTCCCGTCCGGCCGGTCGACCGCATCCTCACGGACCCGGATCCAGGCGTTCTCGTAGACGGTCGTCGAGCCGTGGGTACGCCAGGTCATGCCTCAGCGTCGCAGACCGAGACAGGGATTGCGCTTACCGAGTGTTCTGTGACACCGTGAGGAAACCGGTTTCTCACTCTTCGTCGGAGACAAGGACGTCTCATGAGAGCTCGTCGCACCCTCGTCGTCACCCTGGCCGCGGGAGCACTCCTGCTCCCGACGAGCGCCGCCCACGCCGCTCCCCCGCCCCCCGCCGTGGACCTGGGCAGGGAGGTGCTCCCGTTCGGTGACGGCTGGGCCTCGTACGAGGGCCCCACGGTCCCGGACGGCAGGCCGACGGTCGCCACCGGGACCACCGGCGGGGCCGATGCCGCGCCGTCCGAGATGTACGTCGTGGACACCTGGCAGGAGCTGCGCGACGCCCTCGCCGGCAGACCCGGCGGCAGCCAGACCGATGCCCGGCGCAACGTCGTCCCCCGCATCGTCTACGTGACCGGCACCATCACCGCGTTCGACCCCACTGCGTGCGACGCCTTCGCCGCCCAGGTGACCGTCTCCGACAGCGGCCGGCCGTTCCGGATGGCCGACTACATCGCCCACTTCGACCCTGCCGGGCCCTGGGGCCGAGTGAGGCCGAGCGGCCCGCTCGAGGACGCCCGCGTCGCCGCCGCCGCCGTGCAGGCGGCGCAGACGCTCCAGCACGTCGGCTCGAACGTCACGCTCGTCGGCGTGGGTGACGACGCCCGGATCGTCGGCGCGAGCCTGCGGATCCGCGACGCCCACAACGTGATCCTGCGGAACCTGACGATCGCCGACGCCTACGACTGCTTCCCGGTCTGGGACCCGACCGACACGTCCGCCGGCAACTGGAACTCCGCGTACGACAACGTCTCGGTCTGGACGTCGACGAGCGTGTGGGTCGACCACAACACGTTCGACGACGGCGCCCACCCCCACAGCGCGCTGCCCACCGTCTACGGCCGGCCGTTCGAGGTGCACGACGGGCTCCTGGACCTCACGCACGGCTCCGACCTGGTGACCGTCTCCTACAACCGGCTGGTCGACCACGACAAGACCGAGCTCATCGGGTCCTCCGACTCCCGCCTGCAGGACCGTGGCCAGCACCGGGTGACCCTGCACCACAACCACTGGATCGACATCGGCCAGCGCGCACCGCGAGTGCGGTTCGGCGACGTGCACCTGTACGACAACCTGTACACCCAGACCACCGAGGGGCTGTTCCAGTACTACTGGGGCGCCGGCATCGAGTCGAGCATCTACGCGGAGAACAACGCGTTCGAGCTGGCTCCCGGGGTGGACCCCGCACGGATCATCACGCGATGGGGCGGGACGCAGCTGTTCGAGACCGGCTCCACCGTGAACCGCCAGGAGACCGACCTGGTGGCCGTGTTCAACGCGACGGCGCCGGTCCCTCTCGCCGACGCCGCCCGATGGAAGCCGGCCGACGTGTACGACTACACGCTCGACCCCGTGCAGGAGGTGCCGGCGATCGTGCGGGCGCAGGCCGGTGCCGGGGTGCTGCGGTCCGGCACGCCGGTGGCCTCGTCGAGCCCTGGCGTCGCGACGCTCTCCGACGACAACGGGTGGGACACCGGGCTGCACGACGGCGACTACACGGTGACGGCCACGCTGTGGTGGGGGCAGAACGCGACGGTCGCCCGGCTCTACGAGAACGGGGTGCTCGTCGACTCCCGGTGGCTCACCGGCTCGTCGCCCCAGCGCCAGACCGCCGCGTTCCCGGTCACGGGCAGGGCGGACGGCAGCTACACCTACGTGGTCGAGCTGCTCAACCCGTACGGCACCAGCACGTCGCGACCGCACACCGTGGTGGTCACCGACGCCGCGCCGGCCCGCGCGGTGCTCAGCGACGACAACCGGGACGGTGACGGGTCGTTCACCGTCACGAGCACCCTGTGGTGGGGCACCAACGCCACCCACTACGCGCTGTACCGCGACGGGCAGCTGGTCGACGAGCAGGACCTGACCGCGGCGACGCCTCGGCGGCAGACCATGCGGACCGTCGTCGCCGGACTCGAGCCGGGCCGGTACGTCTTCGTGGCGGTGCTCAGCAACGCCGCGGGCAGCACGTCGACGGCCGAGCGGGTGGTCACCGTGCGGCGCTGACGAGGCTGTGCACCGCCCATGCGTCAGTTGTGGAGACTCGCGACGGCGCTGCACACAACGTGCACCGGACCTGCTGGTCAAGTCCCGCACGCGCAAGGTCGCCGCTGTCTAGCCTGTGCCTCATGGCCGACTCCGGAGCACCGATCCCCCCGACTCAGCCCGCCGTGCCCGGCCCGCCTCCCACCTGGGTGGCGGGCCGTGCTGTTGCCGTCACCCTCCCCCGGTCGCCGGGACCCCTCGGCCAGGCCCTGGCCGGGTTCTGGGCCGAGCGTCGGCGCCCTGCCGCGCTCAGCACGTTGCTCGCGTGCGGCGCGGTCGGCGTCCTGGGCGGCGCGCTGCTCGTGGGCCATGACCCGGGGCTCGGCCTGGCACTGGTCGGCCTCCTCGCCTGGGCGGGCGCCGCCCCGGCCCTGGTGCGCCGACGGAACCTGGACGACCTCGTCACCGCCGGGCTGTCGGTCGCCCTGCTCGCCGTCGTCGCCCTGCGCGACGCCGGATGGGTGGTGGCGCTGTGCGCGTTGGCGGCCGCCTGGGTCGGCGTCGTCGCGGTGACCTCCGCACGCTCCGCCCCGGCGGCGCTCATCGCCCCGCTGACCTGGGCCGCAGGCACGGCACGCGCGCTGCCCTGGGTGGCCAAGGGGTTCGAGACACTGGCGGGGAGCCGCCGCGGCCAGCTGGTGGTCGCGCTGCGCAGCGCCGCGATCACCGTCGGACTGCTGCTGGTGTTCGGGCTTCTGTTCGCCAGCGCCGACCGCGTGTTCGCCAGCCTCATGCCGCGCGTCCAGGCCGACCTGCTCCCGGGGCAGCTGGTCGTCGGCGCCATGGTGGCGGTCGTCGCAGCCGCCCTCGCGCACCTCGCGCTCGCGCCGCCGAGCTGGTCGGACGCCCGCCTCTCCCCCGGCACGCCGGCGAGGCGCGCCGAGTGGCTGGTGCCGGTCCTGGCGCTCGACGCGATGGTGCTCCTGTTCGTCATGGTGCAGGTCGGCGCGCTGCTCGGGGGGCACCGGCACGTGCTGGAGACGGCCGGGCTCACCTACGCGCAGTACGCACGGGAAGGGTTTGCCCAGCTCGTCGCGGTCACCGCGCTCACGCTCGTCGTCGTCGCCGTCGCCGCTCGCCGCGCCCCCCGCGAGACCGCCCGGGACCGGCTCCTGACCCGCGTCGCCCTCGGCGTCCTGTGCCTCGGCACCCTCGGCGTCGTCGCGTCCGCGCTGCGACGGATGGACCTGTACGTCGACGCGTTCGGGCTCACGCGGCTGCGGGTGTTCGTCACGGTCGTCGAGATCGCCCTGGCCGCCGTGTTCGTGCTGGTCATCGTGGCCGGTGTCCGGTGGCGCGGCGCCTGGCTCCCTCGGGCCATCGTCCAGGTGGTCGCCGTCGCGCTGCTCGGCCTGGCGCTCGTGAACCCCGACGCGCAGATCGTCCGCCACAACACCACCGCCGACCTGGCGACCCCCCTCGACGTCGGCTACCTCGCGGGGCTGTCCGCCGACGCGGTGCCCGCGTACGACCGGATCGAGGGCGACCCCCGGCTGCGGTCCTGCCTCCTCGGGTCGTTCGTGCCCTCGACGGGCTCCGGCTTCGCCGACTGGAACCTGGGCCGCGAGCGCGCGGCCGAGGTGCTCACATCGCAGGACGTCACTGCCGACCCGGCCTGCACCTCCGACCGGTAGGCCGGCGGGCCGGCGGGCCGGGAACACGAGAGCAGGTCGCCCACCGGGCGGCACCGGACCCGGTACCGTGCCCACCGACGCCACCCACCGCGAGCCCGCTCGCCTGCCCAGCCCGGGGGACCCGATGCCGCAACGACCCGCCACCGGATCGGTGCTCCTGACGCCGACGGACCCGCGCAAGCCGCCGCTGTGGCTCCCCCGTGCGCTCGTCATGGTGGTCCTCGCCGTGTTCGCCGCCGTGCTGGCGTGGGGCGCGCTGCGCCAGCTCGGCAACGTGATCTTCATCGTCGTGATCTCGTGGTTCCTGGCGCTCGCCATGGAGCCGTCGATCCGCTGGCTCGTCAAGCACGGCATCCGGCGCACGCGCGCCACCGGACTGGTCATGCTCGGGTCCGTGATCGTGGTCGTCGTGGTGATCGCGCTGTTCGGCGGCCTGTTCATCGCGCAGGTGGTGGACCTGGCGCAGTCGCTGCCGGACTACTACGAACGGCTGGCGACGTGGGCCGACTCGCAGTTCGGCTTCGCCCTGCCGGAGGTCGACGAGCTGCTGGTCAACGCGGGGAACAACTGGCAGGAGCTCGCACCCGGCGTGCTCGGCATCGGCTCCTCGATCCTGGGCGGCCTGTTCACCGCGAGCGCCGTGCTGCTGGTCGTGTACTACATGGCCAGCTCGGGTCCGCGGTTCCGGGCGGCCATCTGCCGGCTGCTGGCGCCGGCCCGCCAGCGCGAGGTGCTGCGGCTGTGGGAGGTCTCGCAGGAGAAGGTCGCGGACTTCATCAACTCCCGGATCGTCCTCGCGGCCCTCTCCACGGTCGTCACGTTCGTCTTCCTGACGGTGCTCGGGATCCCGTACGCGCTCCCGCTCGCCGCGTTCACGGGCGTCGTCTCGCAGTTCGTCCCCACCATCGGCACGTACATCGGTGGTGCGCTGCCGATCGCCGTCGCGCTCGCCGTGGACCCCCTCAAGGGCCTGCTGGTGCTCGCGTTCATCCTGGGATACCAGCAGATCGAGAACCTGGTCTTCGCCCCGAAGGTGTCCGCGCGCTCCCTCGAGATCAACCCGGCGGTGTCCTTCCTCGCCGTGCTCGCGTTCGGTGCGGTGTTCGGGCCCGTCGGCGCGTTCCTCGCGCTCCCCGTCGCCGCGACGATCCAGGCGGTCTCGTCTACCTACGTGCGCCGGCACGAGCTGGTCGACGACGAGCTGCTGAAGGAGGATGGGGCGGCCGTCGACGCGCCCGACGACGAGCCGGCCGAGCCGGCGGGTCAGCCGTAGAAGACGCGCTCGACCACGGCACGCGACCGCCGCGCGGTCCGCAGGTAGTCCTGCTCCAGCTCCCCGCCGGACCCGGCCGGGTAGCCGACCACGCGCGCCAGCCCCGCGAGCGCCTGCCGGTCGTGCGGCAGCACGTCGGCGTGGGAGCCACCCCGGCCGCTCCACAGGACGTTGGCGTCCCGCAGCCGGCTGGCCAGCAGCCACGCCTCGGTGAGCACGCGCGCGTCGTCGCGGTCGAGCAGCCCGGCGTCCGTGGCCGCGTCGAGCGCGGCGAGCGTCCCCGTCGTACGCAGGCCCGGCACGCGGTGCGCGTGCTGGAGCTGCAGGAGCTGAGCCGTCCACTCGACGTCCGAGATCCCCCCGCGACCGAGCTTGAGGTGGCGGGCCGGCTCGACACCGCGCGGGAGCCGCTCGGCCTCGACGCGCGCCTTGATGCGGCGCACCTCGCGCTCGACGGCCGGCTCGACGCCCCCGGCGGGGTAGCGCAGCGGGTCGACCAGGCGCACGAAGCGCTCGCCCAGGTCCTCGTCGCCGGCCACCGGCCGGGCGCGCAGCAGGGCCTGGCTCTCCCACGGTGACGACCAGCGCTCGTAGTACTCGGCGTAGGAGTCGAACGAGCGGACCAGCGGGCCGTTGCGCCCCTCCGGTCGCAGGTCGGCGTCGACCTCCAGCGTCGGCTCCGGACCGACGGTGCCGAGCAGCGACCGCAGTCGGGTGGTGACCTGCAGCGCGAACTCCTGCGCCGCGACGGGGTCCGCTCCGTCGACGGGGTCGTGGACGAACAGGACGTCCGCGTCCGAGGCGTACCCCATCTCGCCGCCGCCCCACCGGCCCATGGCCACGACGAGCAGGCGCGTCGGGCTGGCGTCGAGGCCCTTCTCCCGGCGCACCACCCACTCCGCCACCCGCAGCCCACCGGCCAGGACGACGTCGGCGGCGACGCTCAGGCTCTGCGAGGCGCGCTGGCCGGTGACCACACCGAGCACGTCCGCGGCGGCGGTGCGGGCCAGCTCGCGGCGGCGCAGGCCACGCAGC
Organism: uncultured Cellulomonas sp.; assembly: GCF_963527515.1. Classification (NCBI taxonomy): domain Bacteria; kingdom Bacillati; phylum Actinomycetota; class Actinomycetes; order Micrococcales; family Cellulomonadaceae; genus Cellulomonas; species uncultured Cellulomonas sp. The sequence continues at coordinate 20,874 of NZ_CAURTV010000007.1, forward strand.
GCGGTCACGGCCGGGACCTGCTCCTCCGACCGCGTGAGGATGGAGTCCGCCTCCGCGCGCAGCCGCTCGAGGGTGCGGGGTACCAGGTCGGCGTCGTCGGCGAGCCACGTGACCGACTCCGGGGACCGGGTCAGCGCGTCGGCCACGTAGCGGGAGGTGGACAGCACGCTCGCCAGCCGGCGGGCCGCGGTGCCGGAGTCGCGCAGCAGCTTGAGGTACCAGTGCGTGGCGCCCAGCTCGTCCGAGAGACGTCGGAACGCGAGCAGACCACCGTCCGGGTCCGCGCCGTCCGCGAACCACCCGAGCATCACGGGCAGCAGCTGGCGCTGGATCGCCGCACGCCGGGAGACCCCCTCCGTGAGCGCGGCGATGTGTCGCATCGAGCCGGCCGGGTCGGTGTAGCCGATGGCGGCGAGCCGCGCCTTGGCGGCCTCGGGAGCGAGGCTGGCCTCGGCCGTGGACAGCTGGGCCGTCGCCGGCAGGAGCGGCCGGTAGAACAGCTCCTCGTGCAGGCCACGGACCTCTCGGCGCGTCGAGCGCCAGCGTTCCAGCAGCCCGTCGGCGCCCTCGGCACGCATGCCGACGGAGCGTGCCAGCCTGCGCAGGTCGGGCTCGGCGGTCGGCATGAGGTGCGTACGGCGCAGCCGGTGGAGCTGGATCCGGTGCTCGAGGACGCGCAGCAGCCGGTAGCAGACGGCCAGCTGAGCGGCGTGCGACCGGCCCACGTATCCCCCGGCGGCCAGCGCGGCCAGCGCGGTCAGCGTGCTGGGGCTGCGGATCGACTCGTCGGCCCGGCCGTGCACCAGCTGCAGCAGCTGCACCGTGAACTCGACGTCGCGCAGCCCACCGACACCGAGCTTGAGCTGGCGGTCGGCCTCCGCCGCGGGGACGTGGCTCTCCACCCGTCGGCGCATGGCCTGCGAGTCCTCCACGAAGTGCTCGCGCGTGACGGCGCTCCACACGAAGGGCTGCGTCATCTCGACGTACTCGCGGCCCAGCGCCTGGTCCCCCGCCAGCGGACGCGCCTTGAGCAGGGCCTGGAACTCCCACGTCTTGGCCCAGCGCTCGTAGTACGCCTTGTGGCTGGCGATCGTGCGGACCAGCGGGCCGTCCTTGCCCTCGGGGCGCAACGCGGCGTCGACCGGCCAGAGCGCGGGCTCGGCCGACGGAGCGGAGCAGGCCCTCGCCAGACCGGCGGCCAGGCGGGACGCCGCGGCGAGCGCCTCGGCCTCGTCGACCCCGTCCACGGGCTCGGCGACGTAGATGACGTCGACGTCGCTCACGTAGTTGAGCTCGCGGCCGCCGCCCTTGCCCATGCCGATGACCGCCAGCCGCACGCCCCGGCCGTGGTCGTCAAGGTCGGCGCGGGCGAGCGCGAGCGCGGACTCCAGGGCAGCACCCGCGAGGTCGGCCAGCGCGGCGGCGACACCCGGCAGGCGGCTCAGCGGGTCCGTGCAGGTCAGGTCGGTCGCCGCGATGCGCAGCAGCCGGGTCCGGTAGGCCAGGCGCATCGCGTCGACCCCCGCCTGACCGCCGACCGTGGCCACGGGCACGTCCGCGTCGGGGTCGGCACCGACGGCGTCGAGGAGCTCGGCGCGGACGGCGCCCACCGGCACGCCCGTGCCCAGGGTGTCGTCGAGCAGGACACGCAGGGTCTCCGGGTGAGCCACGAGCGTGTCGCCGAGGGCGACCGAGGCGCCGACCACGGCGAGCAGCCGTGACCGGCCGGGCCCGTCCTCCTGGAGGATGCCGGTGAGCACGGCGTGCAGGTCGGGGTCGCCGACCACGGCTCCGGCCAGCTTGGCCAGCGCCAGCAGCGCCTGGTCCGGGTCCGCGACGTCCGCCAGCGGCCCGATGAGCACGTCCGCCGGCGACTCCAGGACACGGCGCAGCGCAGCGTCCGCGAGCAGCCGCTCGGCACGCACCGCGTCCGACACCCCGGCCCTGGTGAGCCGACCGGCGAGCGTCGCCCCGCGGGCGTCGGGCGAGCTCACAGGACCGGCAGGAACCGCCGCAGCTCGTACGGCGTGACCTGCGAGCGGTACTCCTCCCACTCCTGGCGCTTGTTGCGCAGGAAGTAGTCGAAGACGTGCTCGCCCAGCGTCTCCGCCACGAGCTCGGACTTCTCCATGATCGAGATCGCGGCGTCGAGCGACGTCGGCAGGGGCTCGATGCCCAGCGCGCGGCGCTCGGCGTCGGTGAGCTCCCACACGTCGTCCTCGGCGCCCTCGGGCAGCTCGTAGCCCTCCTCGACGCCCTTGAGGCCGGCGGTGAGCAGCAGCGCGTACGCGAGGTACGGGTTGGTGGCCGAGTCGACCGCGCGGTACTCGATGCGGCTCGAGTTGCCCTTGCCCGGCTTGTACATGGGCACCCGCACCAGCGCGGACCGGTTGTTGTGGCCCCAGCAGATGTAGCTCGGCGCCTCGGCCCCGCCCCAGAGCCGCTTGTAGGAGTTCACGAACTGGTTGGTGACCGCGGTGATCTCGGCCGCGTGGCGCAGCAGGCCCGCGATGAACGACCGGGCCGTCTTGGACAGCTCCAGGTGGCCGCCGGCCTCGTGGAACGCGTTGCGGTCGCCCTGGAACAGGGACAGGTGCGTGTGCATGCCGGAGCCCGGCTGGTCGGCGAGCGGCTTGGGCATGAAGCTGGCGAAGACGCCCTGCTCGAGCGCGACCTCCTTGACCACGGTGCGGAACGTCATGATGTTGTCCGCGGTGGTCAGCGCGTCGGCGTAGCGCAGGTCGATCTCGTTCTGGCCCGGCCCGGCCTCGTGGTGGGAGAACTCCACCGAGATGCCCATGGACTCGAGCATGGTGATGGCGGCGCGCCGGAAGTCGTGGGCGGTGCCGCGCGGGACGTGGTCGAAGTAACCGCCCTGGTCCACGGGGACCAGCGGCAGCATGGGGTCCGCCGGGGCGTCGAACAAGTAGAACTCGACCTCGGGGTGCGTGTAGAACGTGAAGCCCTTGTCCGCCGCCTTCGAGAGCGCCCGCTTGAGCACCGTGCGGGAGTCCGCGAGCGACGGCTCGCCGTCCGGGGTCAGCAGGTCGCAGAACATGCGGGCGGTCCCGTGCCGCTCGCCCCGCCACGGCAGGATCTGGAACGTCGACGGGTCGGGCTTGGCGATCATGTCCGCCTCGTACACCCGGGTCAGCCCCTCGATCGCGCTGCCGTCGAAGCCGATCCCCTCCGAGAAGGCAGCCTCGAGCTCGGCGGGGGCTACCGCCACCGACTTCAGGATCCCGAGCACGTCGGTGAACCAGAGACGGATGAAGCGGATGTCCCGCTCCTCGACCGTGCGGAGCACGAACTCCTGCTGCCTGTCCATGCGGTACATCCTGCCTGATGAACGGCCCGGCGCAGGCGCACCGTCCGGAGCGCGTCGCGCGAGATGGTTACGCTCGGCACATGCCCTCCCCCCGCATCGCCCTCGCGCAGATCGACACGCGCGTGGGGGACGTCGACGCCAACGCGCAGACTGTCCTCGACTGGGCCCGGACAGCCGCCCAGGCCGGCGCTCACCTGGTCGTCTTCCCCGAGATGACCCTGACCGGCTACCCCATCGAGGACCTCGCGCTGCGGGCGTCGTTCCGCCGCGGTGCCGAGGCGGCGCTGCAGCGCACGGCCGCCGCGCTGGCCGACGAGGGCCTGGGTGACCTCGCGGTGCTCGTGGGCACGGTCGGGGAGAAGCTGGTGACGCCGGTGCACGAGCCCGGCGCGCCCGAGGGTCCGCGGCGCCCCACCAACCAGGCGGTGCTCCTGCAGCACGGCCAGGTGCAGGTGCGCTACGACAAGCACCACCTTCCCAACTACGGCGTCTTCGACGAGTACCGGATCTTCGCGGCCGGCGACGACGTGTGCGTGATCGACGTGCTGGGCCGCCGGGTGGGCGTCGTGATCTGCGAGGACATCTGGCAGGACGGCGGACCCGTCTCGCAGATGGACGAGAACGAGGTCTCGCTGCTGGTGGTGCTCAACGCGTCGCCGTACGAGGAGGGCAAGGGCCACCAGCGCGTCGAGCTGGCCGCCCGCCGGGCGCACGAGGTCGAGGCGCCGGTGGCGTACGTCAACCTCGTCGGCGGGCAGGACGACCTCGTGTTCGACGGCGGCTCGTTCGTCATCGCGACCGACGGCACCGTGCTGGCGCGGGCCCCCCAGTTCGTGGAGCACCTGCTGGTGTGGGACCTGCTCGGGGACGACGACGCCCCCGCCCGGGGCACGGTGGCACCGCCGCTCGCGCCCGACGAGGAGGTCTACCGCGCGCTCGTCATGGGCCTGCACGGCTACGTGACCAAGAACGGGTTCCGTTCGGTCGTCCTCGGCATGTCCGGTGGCATCGACTCGGCGCTGGTGGCGACCATCGCCGCGGACGCGCTCGGCGGCGAGAACGTGGTCGGCGTCTCGATGCCGTCGGTGCACTCGTCGGACCACAGCAAGGACGACGCCCAGGACCTGGCCAAGCGGATCGGCGCCGACTACAGGGTCCAGCCGATCAAGGCGATGGTCGACGCGTTCGAGGCGGAGATACCGGTCGAGGGCGTGGCCGCGGAGAACCTGCAGGCCCGCGTCCGCGGCGTCATCCTCATGGCGATCTCGAACCGCGAGGGCCACCTGGTGATCGCGCCGGGCAACAAGACCGAGCTCGCGGTCGGGTACACGACGATCTACGACGCCGGCAGCATCGGCGGCTTCGCCCCGATCAAGGACGTCGACAAGTCGCGCGTCTGGGCACTCGCCCGCTGGCGCAACAACGCCGCGATCGACGGCGTCTTCGGACCGGGCGAGATCCCGCCGATCCCCGAGTCGTCCATCACCAAGCCGCCGTCGGCGGAGCTCCGTCCGGGCCAGGTCGACCAGGACTCGCTCCCGCCGTACGACCTGCTCGACGAGGTGCTCGACGCCTACGTCGAGCACGCCGAGGGCCGGGCGGAGCTGCTGGCCCGCGGGTTCGACCCCGCCGTCGTCGACAAGGTCCTTGCTTTGGTCGACCGCGCCGAGTGGAAGCGCCGGCAGTACCCGCCGGGCACCAAGGTGACCGCGCTGGCGTTCGGCCGCGACCGTCGACTCCCGATCACCACCCGCTGGCGCGAGCCGTGACCACCCCGACAGGAGCTCCACGAATGACGACCCCGAAGCGCGTGCGCGTGCACCACCTGCGCGAGGCCAAGGAGCGAGGCTCGAAGCTGACCATGCTCACGGCCTACGACGCCGTCACCGCGCGGATCTTCGACGAGGCGGGCATCGACATGCTGCTGGTCGGAGACTCGATCGGGAACACGATGCACGGGCACACCACGACCCTGCCGGTGACGGTGGACGACCTGATCCCTCCCGCGCGCGCGGTGGCCCGCGCGGCCCGGCGCGCCTTCGTCGTCGCCGACCTGCCCTTCGGGTCGTACGAGGCCGGCCCCGCGCAGGCGCTCGAGACCGCGGTGCGGATGATGAAGGAGACCGGCGTCGCCGCCGTGAAGTTCGAGGGCGGCAAGCGCGTCGTCCCGCAGATCAGGGCGCTCACCGACGCCGGTATCCCGGTGGTCGCCCACCTCGGCTACACGCCGCAGTCGGAGAACCTGCTCGGCGGCCCGCGCGTGCAGGGTCGCGGAGACCTCGCCGCCGAGCAGCTGTGCGAGGACGCCGTGGCGATCGCCGAGGCGGGTGCCGTCGCGGTCGTCCTCGAGATGGTGCCGGCGCCGGTGGCGGCGCGGGTCACCGAGATCCTGCAGATCCCGACCATCGGCATCGGGGCCGGGACGCAGTGCGACGGGCAGGTGCTGGTCTGGGTGGACATGGCCGGCATGACCGACTGGTCACCGCGGTTCGCCAAGCGGTTCGGTGAGGTCGGCGCGGCGCTGCAGGCGGCCGCCACGGCCTACGCCGACGAGGTCCGCTCCGGCACGTTCCCGGACGCGGACCACCAGTTCGACGCGTGACCACGGCGGCCCGGGTCCTCGTCTGGACCGTCGCGGTCGCGGTCGTCGTCGTGCTCGTCGCGCTGGCGGTACCCGTCGCGTCCGGCGCCTACGTCGTCGCCCAGCTCGTGTCGTTCCGCGCGGTCCTCGGCCTCGGCGCGGCGGCCCTCGCGACGTTGTTGCTCGCCGTCCCGGTGACGCGACGGCGCCTGCTGCCCGTGACGGTCGCGCTGGCGGTCGGCGCCCTCGCGCAGGGCGCGGTCCTGGTCACGCGATCGGTGCCGCAGCACACGTCCGCGCCGGACTCCGGCGACCAGCTGGTCGTGCTCTCCTTCAACACGCTGGACACGGTCGACGCCGGGCTGCTCGCCGCACTGGCGCTCGAGCACGGCGCGGACGTGGTGGTCCTGCCCGAGACCTCCGGCTACACCGCCCGGATGACTGCCAAACGGCTCGCCGCCGCGGGGTCGCCCATGCAGCTGCTCGCCGCCGAGGGGAACACCTCGTTCATCGCCGGCACCGCGCTGCTGGTGGCCGGCCACGTCGGCACCTACCCGATCGCCGAGCCACTGCCGACACGCCTGGGGTCGCTCCGCGCGGACCCCGAGGACCCGCTCACCTCACCGGTGATCGTCGCCGCCCACCCGATGGCACCCGTCAGCCGCCGGGCGATGCCACCGTGGCGCACCGAGACCCGGCTGGTGGCGACGACGTGTGCCGAGACCCCGGGGGCGATCGTGGCGGGCGACCTCAACGCGACCCTCGACCACCCGGGCCTGCGGGAGCTCGGCCCGTGCGTCGACGCCGCCCGGGCCGCCGGCGCCGCGGCGCTGGGCACCTGGCCGTCAGACGTCCCGGCACTGCTCGCCGCACCGATCGACCACGTGCTCGTCGACGGCCGCGCCTGGCGGGTCGTGGCGTTCCAGGTGCTGCCGCGCACCGGTGGCAGCGACCACCGGCCGGTCCTGGCGACGCTCGCGCGCCGCTGACCGGTCAGGACTGCTCGTCCTGACGCTCCCAGTCCTCGTTGCGGCGCCGGGCCTTCTCCAGCGCGCTCGTCGCCTCGTCGCGGGTCTCGTACGGGCCCATGAGCTTGGTCCAGTCGCTGTGCCGGCCCTCCTCGACCTCGTGGGTCTCGATGTTGAACCAGAACTTCTCCGCCATGGTGCTCTCCCTTCGCCGGGGCGTCCTCGGCACCGGCCCTGACCGGCTCCGTCGCCCTCCTGTCCGTAGACTGCCAGGTATGTCGCCCGTCCACGCGCCACGATCCGCCCTGGTCCCGGGCACCCTGAGCCCGCGCCGGGCGGTCCCCGCCGGCATCGCCCGTCCGGAGTACGTCGGCCGGCCCGGTCCGGCCCGCTGGTCGGGAAGCGACGTGCTGGAGCCCGAGATGATCGAGCGCGTCCGTGTCGCCGCCCGCCTCGCCGCCCAGGCGCTGCAGCTGGTGGGGAGCCACGTCGCCCCGGGCATCACCACCGACGAGCTCGACGCGATCGGCCACGAGTTCCTGGTCGAGCACGGCGCCTACCCCTCGACGCTGGGCTACCGGGGCTTCCCCAAGTCGCTGTGCACGTCGGTCAACGAGGTGATCTGCCACGGCATCCCCGACTCGACGGTCATCGAGGACGGCGACATCGTGAACATCGACGTCACCGCGTACATCGGCGGCGTGCACGGCGACAACAACGCGACGTTCCTCGCGGGGGACGTCGACGAGAAGTCCCGGCTGCTCGTCGAGCGCACGCAGGAGGCGCTGGCCCGGGCCATCAAGGCCGTCGTGCCCGGGCGCGAGATCAACGTCGTCGGCCGGGTGATCGAGAAGTACGCGGCACGCTTCGGGTACGGCGTCGTGCGCGACTACACCGGGCACGGCGTCGGCCCGGCGTTCCACACCGGGCTCGTGGTCCCCCACTACGACGCGGCACCTGCTCACGACACGCTCATCGAACCGGGCATGGTGTTCACCATCGAGCCCATGCTCAACCTCGGCACACCCGACTGGATCATGTGGGACGACGACTGGACGGTGCTGACCGCCGACGGTCGCCGCAGTGCGCAGTTCGAGCACACCCTGCTGGTCACCGACAACGGAGCGGAGATCCTGACCCTGCCATGAGCGACCACAAGCACAAGAAGAACCCCCGGACGGCGTTCGGCATCGACATCGGCGGCAGCGGGATCAAGGGCGCCCCCGTGTCGCTGGCCGACGGTGAGTTCGCCGCCGACCGGCTGCGCATCCCCACGCCGCAGCCGTCCACGCCCGAGGCCGTCGCCGCCACCGTGGCCAAGGTCGTCGACTCGTTCGACCTGGCCAAGGACGTGCCGATCGGGGTCACGTTCCCCGCGGTGATCCTGCACGGCGTCGCGCAGTCCGCCGCGAACGTCGACAAGTCGTGGATCGGCACTGACGTCGAGAAGGCGGTGCACGGTGCAACGGGACGCCGGGTGCTCGCCGTCAACGACGCCGACGCGGCCGGGTACGCCGAGGTCCTCTACGGCGCGGCCAAGGGCGTCGACGGCGTCGTCCTCATCGTGACCCTCGGCACCGGCATCGGCTCGGCGCTCATCGTCGACGGGCACCTCGTGCCCAACACCGAGCTCGGGCACCTCGAGATCGACGGGCACGACGCCGAGTCGCGCGCGGCCGAGAGCGTCCGCGACCGTGAGGGACTGGACTGGACGCAGTGGGCCGAGCGGCTGCAGCGGTACTTCACCGTCGTGGAGAACCTGTTCTGGCCCGACCTCATCGTGGTCGGCGGTGGCGTGAGCAAGCACCACGCGAACTTCCTGCCGCTGCTCGACCTGCGCACCAAGATCGTGCCGGCCGAGCTGCGCAACGCGGCGGGCATCGTCGGCGCGGCGGCACTGGCGGCGGCCGCCCACGGCTGACAGCCCGCGCTCGCTGGTCGAGGTCGCGCCCGGGGTCCACGTCGCGACGAGCGCCGTCTACACGACGACGTCGACGGTGGTCGTCGCCGCGGACGGCACGTGCCTCGTGATCGACCCGGCTGTGACCGCCCCCGAGGTCGACGGGCTCGCCGCGGCCGTGCGGCACCGCGGCTGGACGCCCGTGGCCGTCTGGTCGACGCACGCGCACTGGGACCACACCCTGGACGGGAGCGGTCTGACCCCTCTGCCGCGCTGGTCGTCGGGTCCGTCGGCCACGGACCGCGAGACGCTCGCCGCGGAGCGGGACGCCGACCCGGAGCTCGCGCGTTCCGGTGAGCCGGCGGCGCCGATCGCCGCTCCCGCCGTCGCATACCCCGCCCGGTCCTCAGGCGTCCTCGACTGGGCCGGCCCGTCCGTCCGAGTCCTGAGCCACGCCGCCCACGCTCGGCCGCACTCGGCCCTCGTCCTGCCCGAGCACGGGGTGCTCGTCGCGGGCGACATGCTCTCCGACGTGGAGATCCCGCTGCTCGACCTCTCCGCCGACGACCCCGTCGGTGACTACCTCGACGCGCTCGCGCTCCTCGAGGCCGCGCAGGCGGACGTCGTCGTGCCCGGGCACGGCAGGGTCGGGGGTCGCGACGAGATCGCCAGGCGGCTCGGGGCCGACCGCGCTTACCTGGCCGCTCTCGTCGCGGGCGCCGAGACGGCCGACGACCGGCTCGCCCTGCCCTGGACAGCCGCCGCCCACGCCGAGCAGCGGGCGGCGGTGGGACGATGAGCAGCGTGGAGTGGCTGATCGCCGGGGCCGTCGTCGCCCTCGTCCTCGTGCTCGTCGCGGCCGACCGGATGGTGGCCCGCGGCTGGTTCGACCGGCGTCGACCACGCGAGCGCCGGACCGTCGGCGGGCGGACGGGCAGCGGCGCGTTCGGGGCGCTGGTCGACGTGTTCCAGCCGAACCACGAGTACCTCACGACGGAGCAGGACCGTCAGCGGCTCGACATCACGCAGACCGGGGACGCCGCCGGCCGGCTCGACCTCGACTCCGGCGTCGCGCACCTCGACCCCGGACCGCCACGGGAGTAGCCGTCGCGGATGTCAGTGGCGCCCTCTAGCCTGCCGGGCATGGCACCTGTGGTCTCGCAGCTGACGATCGACTCCGCCGACCCGCACGCCCTCGCCCGCTGGTGGCGGGAGGTCCTCGACTGGTCGTACGCCTGGGAACCGGCGGACGACGACGACGAGATTGAGATCCAACCGCCCGACGGAGCGGCGACCAGCTGGCTCTTCCTGAAGGTCCCGGACGTCAAGACGGTGAAGAACCGGCTGCACGTGGACCTGCGCCCACCCAACGGCTCCGACCAGGCCACCGAGCTCGAGCGGCTGCTCGCCCTGGGGGCCACGCGGGTGGACATCGGCCAGGGCGACGTCCCGTGGCACGTGCTGGCGGACCCGGAGGGCAACGAGTTCTGCCTGCTCCGCAGCACGCCGGACCAGCTGGCGGCGGCGGTCGCGGCCGAGGGGACCGGCGCCTGAGCGCTCCCCCGCACGGGTGACTGCGGCGCGTCGTCCTCCGAATCGGACGAATCGGGCAGCAGTTGTCGGTAGGTTCCAGGGATGGTCAGCGCCGAACTTCCGGTCCTGGGCGACGTCGCGTGGCAGGACTGGGAGCAGTGGGTGCCCCTGGCCGTCTCCGTGCTGACGTTGCTCGCCGCCCTCGGAGCATGGGTCCTCGCCGGCAAGGCGGCCCGACGGACCACCCGCCAGGCCGACGCCACCATCACGCAGGCGAAGGCGTTCGAGGAGCAGGTCGCCATCGCGCAGGAGGCCCTCGGGCTCGCGCGCCAGGAGGCCCAGAACGCGCGCGTCGACGCCGAGCGGCAGCGGTTGGAGACCGACCGGATCCGGCGGATGCTCGAGGAGGCGCGCCTCGACGCCCTCGCACCGACGATCGTGGCCCGCGCCCTGCCCGACGGGACCGGCTCCCCCGGTCGGCCCGCCCTCGAGTCCTGCCAGCTCACGGCGGGCGGCCAGGACAGGTGGCGCCCGGTGACGGGCCAGCTGCAGGTCGGACGCGACCAGACGTACGCCTTCCGCACCGCCCTGACCCTCTGGTTCGAGAACGTGTCCGACCGGGTCGCCCAGGTCGACATCCTCGACTCGGCCGGCGGGGAGCTCGACCTGCTGCCGGGGCACCCGCTGGTGGTGCCCGCCCGCGAGTCGCGCAGCGTGACCTGGATGCGGCTGTGGACCTCGCGCGACCTCGACAGCGACGCGCAGATCCAGGACCCTGCCGCGTGGCTGTTCAACCTCACGTTCACGGTGACGGACCTCGGCCTGCACGTCCGCGACACCTACGCGTTCGACGGCGACCTGCGGTTCTTCGACCGGGACGGCTCGTGGCTGGTCGTCATGCCCGAGCCGCCCCTGCCGTGGACGTCCGACGTCGCGTCGATGCTCCCCGGTCGCACCTACCAGCGGCTGGACGCGACCGTCAGCTGAGCGCGGCCCGCACCAGCGTCGACAGCTTCTTGCCGTCCGCCGACGCACCGGCACGCGCCGTCGCCTCCTTCATGACCGCACCCATGTCCCGCACCGACGTGGCGCCGACGTCCGCGACCACCGCGCTCACCAGCGCCTGCAGCTCCTCGTCCGAGAGCTGCGCGGGCAGGTAGGTCTCGATGAGATCCGCCTCGGCGGTCTCCGTGGCCGCGCGCTCCGGGGCGTTCGCGTCGGTGTAGATCTGGGCCGAGTCCCGGCGCTTCTTCACCTCGCGCGCGAGGATCTTGAGCACCTCGTCGTCGGTCAGCTCCTTCTCGACGCTCCCCGCCTTGGCCTCGAACCGGACGGCGCCGATGATCTGGCGCAGGATGCCCGTCCGCTGGGTGTCGCGGGCCTTCATGGCGGTGGTCAGGTCGGACGTCAGCTGGTCGAGGGTGCTCATGGGAGCCATCGTGCCCTGCGACGACCAGATCCACAGTCGCAATCCGCGGGCACCGTCGTCGTCGCGGGAGACCGGCCGTCGCGCTCGAGGCGGTGGAGCTGCTCTAGTCCGGAGGGAAGGGAACGGGCCCGAGCGAGGCATGGATCTCGCCGACGGCCCTCGACAGAGGGCCGAGGCCCTCGGCGAGACGGTCGATGATCAGCTTGTCGACGGCCTCCTTGTCCGCCTGCGTCAGGACCGTGCTCGCCTGGTGCAGCGTGAGGAGCTGGTCGACGACGGTCGTGACCCGCCCGACGATGAGGCGGTCGATCGCCTCGAGGTCTGCCTGGTTCAGTGGCATGTCCGCCTCCGGGAGGAACTGGACGGCGATCCCGTCGTCCGGGTCTGCTGTGTCGGACCAGTGCCACGGCTCACCGATGGACCGGCCCTCTGCGTTCGAGAACGAGTGGCGGGCGGCGACCGCCGCGAACTGGTTGTACCGGGTGGTCGTCGGGTTGAACTGCTTGAGCTGACCCACGTCGACGACGTCGACGGTGGTACCGAGGCCGTGGTTCGACTTCCCGGGCACCGCAGCGGACGGCGTGCCCGCGGTCCTGCGCCAGAACGTGGTGCCGTCCACGACCTTGGAGGGACCGTGCCCCGTGTTCGTGGTGGTGTAGTTCCGCTCGAACAGCCTCCGCTGGCGTTTCACGTCCCGGTACCCGTCGCCGGCGGAGACGACCTCGGGCGACCAGCCGAACTCGTCCTCGACGCCTGCGCGGATCGCGGCCCACCGCTGCGCCGACCCGGGCCGCAGACGGGCGCCCGACACCCCGGCCACCTGGACCAGGAGGACGACACCGTCGAGGGATCCGTTGACGAGCAGCACGGTTCAGGCCGTCCCGGGGTGGGCGTCCCGGGCGGCCGAGCCGCCGGTCGCCGTCGTCGGTGCGTCAGGGGTCGGGTCCATGTCTGAGGATGGCACGAACGCCGTTGTCGTGGTATATGCCCATACGTCACCCAACGGGCGAAATATCCCTGTCGATCGGGGCGGATGAGTCAGTCGATACGCCGGGTTCTGTCCTCGCACGCGGTTGCCCGCACTGCGCGAGTGGCGGCCATCCCTCTACGACGTACGTTGCCGCACGCCTCCAGCGGCCTACCCGGGAGCTCGGGCGAGCAGCCCTCGAACGCTCCCTGTCTGACCTTGCTCCGGGTGGGGTTTACCTAGCCGCACCGGTCGCCCGGCACGCTGGTGGTCTCTTACACCACCGTTTCACCCTTACCCGACCGGCGGACCGGTCGGGCGGTCTGTTCTCTGTGGCACTGTCCCGCGGGTCACCCCGGGTGGGTGTTACCCACCACCCTGCTCTGCGGAGCCCGGACGTTCCTCGGCGAGCCCGAGGGCTCGACGCGGCCGCCTGACTGACTCATCCGCGCCCCCAGCCTAGCCGCCCGGAAGAGCACCCATCCGCCGTGCGTCCTGCTCCGAACCACACGCATGGAGACTGCCACCGGACTGACCCGGCGCGAGCGCGTGATCCTCGCCCAGCTGGCCCTGCCACTCACGCTGAGCGAGATCGCCGCGTCGCTCTTCGTCACCCGCAACACCGTGAAGTCGCAGGTGCGCTCGATCTACCTGAAGCTCGACGTGGCCGACCGCGAGTCGGCCCTGGCCGCCGGCCGGGCACGCGGCCTCATCACCGAGTACCTGGGCGGTCCGGAGCCGCGTCGACAGCTCGTCGGCGTGGCGGCTCAGACGTCGAGGCGGTAGGTCAGCGACAGCTCGTCGCCAGAGACTCCTCGGATCCCCCAGTTCTCCGGCGGGCTCTCGATGATGATGATCTCGAGGTCGTCGGCGGAGAGGCCGAGGGTGGGAGCGACGTCGTCGTAGAACGAGGCGATCAGCGCCCGGCGTGCCGCGCGGGAACGACCTGTGAAGCAGAGGATCTCGACGACCAGGTAGTCCTTGCTCCGGGGGGCGACGAGGTCGTCGGCGTCGAGCAGCAGGAAGCGGTGGAACCGCTTGTCTTCGGGCAGTCCCCACGTGCCGACGAGCGCCCGGTGCACCGCGTCGGACACCGAGCCGCGACGGTCCTGCCACACGTCACGCCGGCCGTAGATCTTCACGTGCGCCATCGGTCCTCCTCGCGGTCCACCGTCGCGCGGGAGCCTACAGTTCACGGGTGCTCGTGCTCCTGCCGCCCTCCGAGGGCAAGACGCCGCCGCGCGCCCGCGGCCCCCTGCTCGACCTCGACGCCCTCTCGGCGCCCGGTCTGGCACGGGTGCGGGAGCGAGTCCTCGACGCGTTGATCGAGGTCAGCGCGTCGCCAGAGGCCATGCGCGTGCTCGGCGTCGGCGCCAGCCTGTCCGCCGAGGTCGCGCGCAACGTGCACCTGCGCACGGCAGCGACCGCTCCGGCCCGACAGGTCTACACGGGCGTCCTCTACGCCGCGGCCGGCCTCGACCGGCTGACCCCGGCCGGACGGGCCCGTGCCGCGCAGAGCGTGCGCATCGTCTCCGGGCTGTGGGGGCTGGTCGCGCCCGACGACCGCATCCCCGCGTACCGCCTCTCGATGGGGACCGACCTTCCGGGGATCGGTCCGCTGGCCGGCGCCTGGCGCGACGCGATGGATGCCGAGCTGGACGCGCGTGCGGAGGGCGAGCTCGTGGTGGACTGCCGCTCCGCGACCTACCTGGCCGCGTGGCACCCGCCGCGGTCGGCCGACTGGGTGGCGGTGCGGGTGCTGCGCGAGATCGACGGGACGCGGGCGGTCGTCTCGCACCACGCCAAGCACACTCGGGGCGTGCTCACCCGGCACCTGCTGACCCGTCGCGGGCGGGCACCGCACGACGCGCAGTCCCTGGCGCGGGTGGCCGGCGAGCTCGTCGGCTCCGCTCTGCTCGCGGTCGAGCTGGGACCGGCACGGCGCGGCGCCCGCACGCTCGAGCTCGTCGTCGCCTGAGCTCAGGAGCCCGACGACCAGCCCTCGCTCGGCACGCCGACCACCGCGATCTCGTCGCGGCGGTCCTCGAAGAGCCGGATGATGCTCACCGACGCCGGCGCCACCCGCAGCTGGCTCCACGACGACGGCTGGGCGCCCATCGTCACCCCGAGCGCCGCGCGGATGGCCACGGCGTGGCTCACGACGACGACCGTGCGGTCGACGCCCGCCGCCAGGAGACCGTCGAGACCCTTCTGCAGCCGGCGCCCGACGTCCGCGATGGACTCGCCGCCGGGGGGCCGCAGGTCGGCCTCGGTGTGCCACGGCTCCAGCTGCCCGGGCCAGCGCTCCTCGATCTGCTCAGCGGTCAGCCCCTGCCACTCCCCGAAGTTCGCCTCCTGGAACGCGGCGTCCGTCCGGACGGGCAGACCCAGACGCTCGGCGATGACCGCGCTGGTCTCCTGCGTGCGCACCATGGGCGAGGCGATGATCTCGCTGGGGTACGGGATGTCCCCCCACAGGTCCCGGCCCACGCGATCCACCAGGTCGGCGGCGTCCCGCGCCTGGCGCCGACCGGTCTCGTCCAGCGACGGACCCGGCTCGCCGGAGCCCGAGTAGCCACGGGAGACCGTCATCGTGGTCTGCCCGTGCCGCACCAGCACGACCGTGACGGGTTGCTCCTCGTCGAAGCGCACCCCCGCACCGGACGGCCTCGGCGCACGCGCCGGCGGAGGGGACGAAGGAGTGCCCAGGGGTTCTGTGACGTCGCTCACGCTGGCAGTCTGTCGCCCCCGCGCCGGGTGCGCGAGCGGCCGCTCAGCCCTTCGGGGGCTCGGGCAGCCGGACGAGGATGCGCCCGCACTCCTCGCAGCGCGCCACCTGGTCCTCGGGGGACTTGACGATCGCCTCGACATCGAGCGGGTTGAGCTCGAGCCGGCAGCTCTCGCACCGCCGCCCGCGCAGCGCGCCGGCACCCTTGCCGCCCAGCTGGGCGCGCAGCCGCTCGTAGAGCGTCACCAGAGAGGCGTCGAGCCCGTCCACGGCCTTCGCCCGCTCGGCGCGCACCTGCTCGGCGTCGGCGTCCAGAGCAGCGAACGCAGCGTCCCGCTCCGCCTCGACCGCAGCCCGCTTCTGCGCCAGCGACTCGTGCGCGGTGGTGACCTCGGCGAGCGCCGTCTCGTGCGCCTCGAGGCGCTCCATGACGTCCAGCTCGACCTCCTCCAGCTCCGCCTGCCGGCGGCCGAGCGTGCCCAGCTCGCTCTGCAGGGCCTGCAGGTCCTTCGGGCTCCCGGTGCCGGAGTCGAGGCGGGCCTGGTCCCGCGCCGCGCGCGCCCGCACCTGCTCGACGTCCGCCTCCGCCTTGGTCAGCTCGCGCCGCAGGTCCCCGACCGCCGTCCGCGAGGTCACCAGCGCGGTGTGCAGGTCGGTCACCTGGGAGTCGAGCTCCAGCAGGCGGGCCAGCTCCGGCAGCGTGCGCTTCTTGTGGGCGATCTGGTCCAGGCGGGTGTCGAGAGCCTGGACGTCGAGCAGTCGGCGCTGGTCCGCTGCGGGGGCAGTCGTCACGGGTGTCCTTCCGGCGGTGCTGTGGGTTCGAGAGCTTGAGGCGGTTCCGGGCTCGCGACGCGTCCTGTCCACGGGTCGGTGCTCACCGTGCTGACGCGGGTCTCCACCGTAGTCCCCGTGGCGGCGGCATCCTGCGCCAGCGCGCGGGCCGCATGGGCGAGCCACGGCCACTCGGAAGCGAAGTGCGCGACGTCGACGAGGTAGGGCCGGGCGGAGCCGTCGTGCTCGGCCCGCTCGCGCAGCTCGGAGGCAGGGTGGTGACGCAGGTCCGCGGTCAGGTAGGCGTCGACGCCGGACGCACGGACGGCGTCGAAGAACGAGTCACCGGAGCCGCCGACGACCGCGACGTGCTCGACGCGCCCGCCGGGGTCGCCCGCGAACCGCACGCCCTGGGAGGTCGGCGGCAGGGCCGCGGCCACGCTGGCCGCGAACGCGCGCAGGGTGGTCGCCTCGGGCAGCCTCCCGACGCGGCCCGCGCCGGTGGTGCCGGGCCAGGACGCGAGCTCGAGCACGTCGAAGGCGGGCTCCTCGTACGGGTGAGCGGCCCGCATCGCGGCGACGACCGCGGCCCGCAGCCGCCGCGGGGCCACCATCTCGACGCGCGCCTCGACCACGCGCGAGGTGTGGCCGGCGGACCCGATCGCGGGCGACGCGTCGGCGGACGGGGTGAACGTGCCCTCGCCCGTCGAGGTCCAGGCGCACCGCGTGTAGTGGCCGATCTCGCCCGCACCCGCCGCGGAGAGCGCATCGACCAGGCGCTCGGCGTCGGCGACGGGGACGAACACCGCGTGCTTGTCGAGCGCCTCCGCCGGCGCAGGGTCCAGCGGGGCGGTGTCGACGAGGCCCAGCGCCTCGGCGAGCGCGTCGTTCACCCCGCCGGTCGCCGCGTCCGCGTTGGTGTGCGCCGTGAACAGCGCGGTGCCGGACCGGACGAGCCGGTGCAGGAGGGCGCCCTTGGACGTGGTCGCGGCGATGGAGTGCACGGGCCGCAGGAGCAGGGGGTGGTGCGTCACGACGAGGTCCGCACCCCACGCCTCGGCCTCGTCGACGACGGCGACGACGGGGTCGACCGCGAAGAGCACCCGCCGCACGGGCTGGACCGGGTCGCCGGTGACGAGGCCCACCGCATCCCACGACTCGGCGGTCGACGGCGGGTACCGGGCCTCGAGGAACCGGACGACATCGGCCAGGGCGGGGTCGGTCACGACCCGCACGCTACCGGGCCGACGCCTCGACGCGGTCGCCCACGCTGATGCGGCCCCCGCGCACCGGCACCATCTGGATGCCGAACCACACCTCACCGTCGCGGCGCCGGTGCCGGGCCAGCGTCGCCAGCGGCTCCTTGCCCTTGACCTGCGTGTCCGGGTCGATGGTCGTGAGGACGCACCGGCCGCAGTGGTCCGCGAACCGCAGCTCCACGTCACCCACCGTCAGCCGGCCCCAGTCGTCCTCGGCGAACGCCTCGAGGTCCCCGTCGACCACCACGTTCGGCCGGAACCGACGCATGTCGAGCGGCTGGCGGGGGGCCGGGGCGGGCTCCCCCGCGGCCAGCGCGCGCCCCACCCGCTCGTCGTGGAGCTCCGCGGCCCAGGCGTCCAGCCGCGCGAGCGAGGCGGTCGTCGTGACGTGCACGGGTCCGGTGTCCGTCAGGGCCAGCGGGTCGGCCTGCGAGCCGCCGAACTTCTCCGACATCCCCCGCCGTGCCGGGTCGTCGAGCCAGAGCAGCCGCACGGCGCTGCCGAGCAGCTCGGAGCACCAGGCATCGGCCTCGGCACCGGCGCGGGTGGCGGTGTCGAGACGGCTCAGCCGCACGGGGACGTCCGCCGGTCCGCTCGGCGGGTCGACGTCGAGCGTCGGCAGATCCGGCGCGCTCAGCCGGATCCCCGCGCCCACCGGTGTGGCGACCGCAGCGAGCATCCGCGGGTGGCTCCGCGCGGTCAGGGTGTCGCCGGCGGCGTCGACCACCATCCAGCGGCGGTCGGCCTGCGGACCCGCCGCGTCCACCTCGACCGACCCGACCGCCGTCCCCGCGAAGGACTTCACCGGGTACACGGTGAGCCCGGAGACGACCAGTGGGGGCGCGAGCATGGCTGGACCCTAACAAGCGTCCGTCGCGATCCTGGGTGGGCCCGGCCGGTTTCGAACCGGCGACCTCCGCGGTGTAAGCGCGGCGCTCTGACCAGCTGAGCTACAGGCCCTGGCGGCCGCCCGGGGTGCGGGCTGCTCGACGGGCGCTCAGCCTACCGGCGCGCGCCGGTCAGGCGGTGAGCGCGGCGAGGGCCTCGCGGTACGCCCCGAAGTCGCGGGCACGACCGGGGGGGTTCACGACGCTCCAGCGCAGCACGCCCTCCGCGTCGAGCAGGAAGCTGCCTCGGACGGCGAAGCCCTTGGCGTCGTCGAAGACCCCGTAGGCCTTGGCCACCTCGCCGTGCGGCCAGAAGTCGGACAGGAGATCGAAGCCGAAGCCCTCCTGAGCGGCCCACGCACGCAGCGCGTGCCCCGGGTCGCAGGAGATGACGACGACGTGCGCTCCGGCGTCCTCGAACTCGGCGATGTTGTCCCGCAGCTGGCACAGCTCTCCGGTGCACGTCGCGGAGAACGCGAACGGGACGAAGACGATGACGACCGGGCCGCCTCGCAGACCGGCCGGCGTCACCGGCGTGCCGTGGGTGTCGGGCAGCGAGAACTCCGGTGCCGGGGAGCCCAGCGCAGGCGTGGGACGGGCGATGGCTTCCATGCCCGGGACTGTAACAACGGTTTCCCGGGCCACGTGTCCACATGCTGAACACCGGATCGACCGCTGTCCGGCGCCCGACCGGTGACGCGGGCAACCCTCTCCCAGGTCAGCGCCGTTCTTCACCCTCACCTGGGCGTCTATAACGATTCGGACACGGGATACCACGACGTGACGGCGGGATTCAGGGCCAATCGGGTGAACCAGACAGCCCGGTCGCCACCAGGCGACCTGGACATCCGATCTACTCGTCGGCACCATTCTTGGCAACTCGCGCGCAGGACCGCGTCCAGCGCGATCGGGAGAGATGCCAGAACGACGCCCGTCCCACCGCCTGGCGGGGTCCCTGCCGCCAAGACAGAGGAATGTGCATGCTGACTCGCTTCCGCAAGCTGATCGTCGCCACCGTGCTCGCCGCCGGCCTGGTCGCCATCCCCCTGGCGCTGCCGGAGCTGGCCCAGGCGGACACGGAGGCCTGTGCCCCGTCGAGGAGCGACCGGCTCATCCCTGGCGAGAGCCTGAGCCCCGGCGAGAAGATCAAGTCACTGAACGGCCGGTACACGTTCGGCCTGGAGGCTGACGGCACCGTCGCGATCCGCACCGCGGCGGGCGGTGCGCTGTGGAAGAAGGGGCCGTTCGGCGCCGGCTCCGAGCTCAAGGTCGAGGCGGGCAGCGACCTGGTCCTGCGGGACAAGGCCGACGTCGTCCGCTGGCACACGGGGATCGTGTCCGACTGCGCAGCGGTCGTCGTCCTCGGTGACGGACGCGTCGTGCTCGCCGAGAACACCAAGGAGCTCTGGAGCGTCCCGGCAGCCCGGGCCAAGACCGTGGCGGTCGAGGGGTGGGACCCCACCAAGCCCTCCCCGGGAGCATGCGCGCCCGGCGCCACCGACCGGCTCGTACCGGGTCAGAGCCTCACCGTCGGCCGCCAGATCTCCTCGCCCCAGGGCGCGTACGCGTTCGCTCTCGAGGGTGACGGCGACCTCGTGATCCGCACGGCGGCGGGCGGCGCGATCTGGAAGAAGGCCGGCGGCCCCGACGCGCGCCTCGACCTGACCGCCGGCGGTGACCTCCGCCTCCTCACGGCACAGGGTGCGCTCGTCTGGCACAACGAGGTCTCCTCCACCTGCGCCACGGTCGCCGTCCAGGACGACGGCCGCGTGGTCGCCCTCTCCGGCGGCAAGGTCGTCTGGGGCATCCCGATCGACCGCGGCGCGGTCATCCCGACGCCCACCCCGACACCGACCCCGACGCCCACGCCGACGCCGACCGTGACGCCGACGCCCACGCCGACCCCCACGGCCACCGCGACGCCGAAGCCGACGACCGCACCGGCCCCCGCACCTGCGCCGGCCCCGGCGCCTGCTCCGGCCCCCGCACCGGCCAACCCCGGCTCCCGGAACCCCACGCACTACCCGTTCGCGTCGACCGCGCCGTGGAACATCGCGATCGGCTCGGGCGCCAAGTACGAGTCCGCATCGTCCCCGCGGACCGCCGACTTCCTGAGCGAGAACTCGGTCGTCAACCGCGCCAACTGGTCGATCGCGGTCAAGGTGGCCACGTCGAACGACCCGGTCGCGACCGTCACCAACATCAAGAACGGCGCGGTGTACAAGGTCCGGGTCCCCCGCGACACGACGGCGACGACCGGCACCGACATGCACGTGGGCGTGATCCAGCCCGACGGCGTCACCGGGTGGGAGTTCTACAAGTTCACCAACGTGGGCACCGACCAGTGGACGACGACCCGTGCGGTGCAGACGGACCTGCGGGGCGACGGGATGGCCGACGGTGCCCGCGCCTCGGGCATCTCCTTCTACATCGGCCTGATCCGGGCCGAGGAGCTCAAGGCGCTCTCGATCAAGCACGTGCTGGCGATCGGGCTGCCGGACGAGCGGCTCAAGGACGGCCCGGTGTGGCCGTCACGCACCCAGGACGCCAACGGCGCCACGGCCTACTCGGGCAACGTCCCGATGGGCACCATGGCGGCGATCCCGCCGGACGTGAACATCGACGCGATGAAGCTGAGCCCGGAGGGCAAGGCGCTCGGCCACGCCCTGCAGGACTACGGAGCGCTGGTACTCGTCCGGTCGGGGACGGCCTCGCTGTTCTGCGAGCTGTCCTGCGACTCGGCTCAGGCGAGCGCGGCGAACGCCGCCTTCGACCAGCTCTACCCGCTGATGCGCGTCGTCACCAACAACACGGCGGCCACGCCCGGCGGCGGGGGCACCCCGCGCCAGCCGGCACTCCCGGGCCTCTCGAAGTAGCACCGACGACGACGGGGGTCCCGGTCGGGACCCCCGTCGTCGTGCTGCGCCTGTGCGGCTGCGGTCAGCGACCGCGTCCGCGGGCACCCAGGCGGGTCGCGGACCAGTCCGAGGCGATGGAGAACGTGCTCATCGCGTGCAGGCCGGACGTCGTCGCGGCCTCCTCGATGTCGCTGTGGGACACGTGGCCGGGGCGCCCGGCCTTCGGTGTGAGCACCCAGATGGGGCCGCCGTCGTCGAGCACCGTCATGGCGTCGACGAGCGCGTCCGTGAGGTCTCCGTCGCCGTCGCGGAACCAGATGACGGCGCCGTCCGTGACGTCGTCGTACTCCTCGTCGACCAGCTCGGTGCCGGTCACGGCCTCGAGACCGGTGCGCAGGTGGTCGTCGACGTCATCGTCGTAGCCGAACTCCTGGATCACCTGGCCCGAGGAGAAGCCCAAGCGGGCGGCCGCCTGCGACGCGCCTTCGTCCGCGGTGGATGACACGTCCGGACCGCTCCCTTCCGTCTCGGCGTGCCCGTCGGGGGCCGCCTGCTCATTGCCGCACACGCTAGCCCACCGCACCCGGACGGGCGCACGCAAGACCTGCACAGATGATGGTGTCGGCGGCTGCGTGTGCCGATAGGTTCGAGCTCCACGGACCCTGGAGGGTGGATGCGCCCGGAGACGCTCTGGTGGCTGTCCTGCCGCCTGCACCGCCGTCGCCTGACCCTGCTCGCCCGTCTGCTCAAGGCGGTCAACTTCCTGCTGTTCCACGCCGTCCTGCCGTACGAGTGCGACGTCCCGCGGGACGTGACCCTCTGGCACCACGGCCTCGGCACCGTCGTGCACCCGAACACGCGCCTCGGGCACCGCGTGAAGATCGGGCACAACGTCACGATCACGGCCGGGTCGCAGGCCCCGGGGTCGGACCTCGCCGTGCTGCTCGGTGACGACGTCGTCGTCGGGACCGGCGCTCTCGTGCGCCCCCGTCGGGGCCACCGGCTCGTCGTGGGGGCCGGGGCACAGATCGGCGCCCACGCGGTCGTCGTGCGGGACGTGCCGCCCGGTGCGGTGATGGTCCCGCCCGTCGCCGAGATGAAATTCGCGGGCGGTCCGGTGGCACCCGAGGAAAGCTGACTGTCACGGACGTCACGTGGACGTTCCTGGTACTCGGTGTGACTTTCGGGGCTCCGGGGTCCGAGAATGGGTCGACTACCCGCACGTGTCGCAGGCGCCACCCCGGTGCACGCCGACAGGTCCGGGCCAGATGCGCCGCCGATGCCGACCGGGCTCGTGCGCGCGGACGAGACGCAAGGAGCGCTGGTGGCTTCGATCGACGAGACGGGACCGCTCATCGGCGGCCTGCTCAGCCAGGTGCCGGACATCGACCCGGACGAGACCGGTGAGTGGGTGGAGTCCCTCGACGGACTCATCGACGAGAAGGGCGGCCCACGCGCGCGCTACGTGCTGCTGAGCATGCTGCGGCACGCGCGCCAGCGGAACGTGGCCATCCCGGCCTCCCTGAACACCCCCTACGTGAACACCATCGCGGTGCACGACGAGCCCTACTTCCCGGGCGACGAGGCGCTGGAGCGCCGCTACCGCTCGTGGATCCGCTGGAACGCCGCCGTGATGGTGACGCGCGCGCAGCGGCCCGGGATCGGCGTCGGCGGGCACATCTCCTCCTACGCGTCGGTCGCGACGCTGACCGAGGTGGGCCTCAACCACTTCTTCCGTGGCAAGGACCACCCCGGCGGCGGTGACCAGGTGTACTTCCAGGGTCACGCCTCCCCCGGCGTCTACGCGCGCGGGTTCCTCGAGGGCCGCCTGAGCGCCCACCAGCTGGACGGGTTCCGGCAGGAGCTCTCGCACCCGGGCGGCGGCCTCCCGTCCTACCCGCACCCCCGTCTCGCCCCTGACCTGTGGGAGTTCCCGACGGTCTCCATGGGTCTCGGCCCGGCGTCGGCCATCTACCAGGCCTGGACCAACCGCTACCTGCACCTGCGGGGCATCAAGGACACCAGCCAGCAGGACGTGTGGGCGTTCCTGGGCGACGGCGAGATGGACGAGCCCGAGTCCCGCGGCATGCTCCAGCTGGCCGGCCAGCAGGGCCTGGACAACCTCACGTTCGTGGTGAACTGCAACCTGCAGCGGCTCGACGGACCGGTGCGCGGCAACGGCAAGATCATCCAGGAGCTCGAGGCGCAGTTCCGCGGCGCCGGCTGGAACGTCATCAAGGTCATCTGGGGCCGCGAGTGGGACACCCTGCTCAACGCTGACAAGGACCGCGCGCTCGTCAACCTGATGAACACGACGCCCGACGGTGACTTCCAGACGTACCGCGCGGAGAGCGGCGCGTTCATCCGCGAGAACTTCTTCGGCCGCGACCCGCGGACCAAGCAGCTCGTCGAGAAGATGACCGACGACGAGATCTGGGCGCTCAAGCGAGGCGGGCACGACTACCGCAAGATCTACGCCGCCTACAAGGCCGCCCGTGAGCACACCGGCACGCCGACGGTGATCCTGGCGCACACCATCAAGGGCTACGGTCTGGGCTCCGGCTTCGCGGGGCGCAACGCCACGCACCAGATGAAGAAGCTCAAGTCGGACGACCTCAAGACGCTGCGCGACTCGCTGCACATCCCGATCACGGACGAGCAGATCGACGAGAACCCGTACGTGCCGCCGTACTTCCACCCGGGTCCCGAGGACGAGGGCATCCAGTACATGCTCGAGCGCCGGCGCCAGCTCGGCGGCTTCGTGCCGGAGCGTCGCACCACGCACAAGCCGCTGACCCTCCCGGACGCCAAGGTCTACGAGGGACTCGCCAAGGGCTCGGGGCACCAGGAGGTCGCCACGACCATGGCGCTGGTGCGCCTGTTCAAGGACCTCGTGCGGGACAAGGAGTTCGGCCACCGCCTGGTGCCGATCATCCCCGACGAGGCCCGCACCTTCGGTCTGGACTCGATCTTCCCGAGCGCCAAGATCTTCAACACGAACGGCCAGAACTACATGGCCGTGGACCGCGAGCTCATGCTCTCCTACAAGGAGTCCGAGTCCGGCCAGATCATGCACACGGGCATCAACGAGGCCGGCTCGGCGTCGGCGTTCCAGGCGGTGGGCACGTCCTACGCGACGCACGGCGAGCCGCTGATCCCGTTCTACTTCTACTACTCGATGTTCGGGTTCCAGCGCACCGGCGACCAGTTCTGGGCGGCCGGGGACCAGATGACGCGCGGGTTCCTCATCGGTGCCACGGCCGGCCGCACCACGCTGACCGGCGAGGGCCTGCAGCACGCGGACGGCCACTCGCCGCTGCTCGCCGGGACCATGTCGCACGTCGTGCACTACGACCCGGCGTACGGGTACGAGATCCGGCACATCGTCAAGGACGGCATCGAGCGGATGTACGGCGAGGGTCACGACCGCGACCGCGACGTCATCTACTACCTCACGGTCTACAACGAGCCGATGCAGCAGCCGGCGGAGCCCGAGGGCGTCGACGTCGAGGGCATCCTGCGCGGCATCCACCTGATCGCCCCGGCGGAGGGTGACGGGCCGCGTGCCCAGATCCTGGCGTCGGGAGTGGCGGTGCCGTGGGCCCTCGAGGCCAAGAACCTGCTGGCCGCGGACTGGGGCGTCCAGGCCGCCGTCTGGTCGGTCACCAGCTGGAACGAGCTGCGTCGGGACGGCCTCGCGGCGGACCAGCAGGCGTACCTGCACCCCGGCGAGGAGGAGCGCGTCCCGTACCTCACGCAGAAGCTGCAGGGCGCCGAGGGGCCGTTCGTCGCGACGACGGACTTCGACCACCTCGTCGCCGACCAGGTGCGCGCGTGGATCCCCGGCACGTACGCCACCCTGGGTGCCGACGGCTTCGGCTTCTCGGACACCCGCGCGGCCGCTCGTCGCCACTTCAAGATCGACGGACCGTCCACGGTGGTCCGGGTGCTGCAGCAGCTCGCCCGCACCGGTGCCGTGAGCCCGGAGGCACCCGCGCAGGCGATCGAGCGCTACCGCCTGTACGACGTCACGGCCGGCACGTCCGGCAACACGGGCGGCGACAGCTGAGCTGACCCACCGACGACGAAGGCCCGGGCTCCAGAGCCCGGGCCTTCGTCGTTCCCGGCGTCAGGTGCCGGGGATGGTCTGCTCGGCGTGCGCGACGTCGCGCGCGAGCTCCGCCTTGAGCTCCGCGACGCGCTTCTGGTCGGGGTACAGGTCGAGCGCCGCGATGTGCTGCTTGGCCTCGAGGGGCCGGCCGGCCTCGATGGAGGCGAGCACCAGGTGGCGGGCGACCTCGGGGTCGTGCTCGCGCGGGCGCCAGTGGCCCACGCCGAGACCCAGGGCGTCCACGGGCAGCCCGGCTCCACGCAGCAGCGCCAGCGCCTCGACCAGGGCCTTGCCGGACGGGTCGCGCTCCGCCGCGGTGGTGAGGCGACGGACGGTGCCCTCGTGGTCGTCGTGCACGGACAGGCGCGCGACCTCGATGAGCGGGTACCAGGCCCGGGGGTTGCCGGCCAGCTCCTCGCCCAGCGCCCAGACGGCGAGGTCCGCGGCTCGCTGGCGCTCCGTCTCGTCGGCGGGCGCGGCGAGCGGGTCGGGGTCCGTGCTGGCCTCGGCGGCTCGGCGACGGACGATCTCCGCGAGGGCGACGAACGCGCGCTCGTTGTTCGGGTCGTCGCTGAGCATGGAGCGCAGCGCGTCCTCGTGGAGCGTGTCGCCGCGCCGCGCAGCCTTGGTGGGTCGACGTGCGCCGACCCGCGAGGCCGAGGTCGGCCGTCGCATGAGCTGTCGCAAACGGGGCAGAAGTGCCATGACGCGACCCTATCCGGTAGGGGCGAGCCACACCCGGCCGACGACGCACCTCACATCCGGCGGGCGGCTGGCTGTGACCGCCATTTGTCGACTTCCCACAATGCAGGACCTTATGCTCGGCCCATGTCGAGCATCCCGCCCGGGACGGGCCCCGCACCCGCCGCCCGGTCGGAGCCGCCGACGTCGCCCAGCCGACCGCGCCGCTCGGCCGCCGCACGCCTGCGCACCCCGGTGCTCGAGGCGCGCGGGGGTCCCGAGACGCAGCGCAGGGTGCGCGACAGCGCCGGGCTGCTGTCGGCCGCCGCGATGCGCCGCCTCGACGACGACGTCGAGTGGTACCGCGCGCTGCCGGCCGAGGACCGTTCGTGGGTGGGGCTGGTCGCGCAGGCGGGCATCACCGCCTTCGTCACCTGGTTCGCCGACCCGACGCGGCCGCCGCACGGGGTGGGCGACATCTTCGCCGCGGCACCGCCGGAGCTGACCCGCTCCATCTCCCTGCAGCACACGCTCCAGCTCGTCCGGGTGGTGGTGGACGTCGTCGAGTCCCACTCCGACCGCCTGGCCGCCCCGGGTGACGAACGGGAGGTCCGCGAGGCGGTCCTGCGGTACTCCCGGGAGGTCGCGTTCTCCGCGGCCGAGGTCTACGCCCGCGCCGCCGAGGTCCGCGGCGCCTGGGACGCCCGCCTCGAGGCCCTCGTCGTCGACGCGCTGGTCCGCGACGACGTGGACGACGCCCTCCGCTCGCGGATCGCCGCGCTGGGCTGGAGCGGGCGCGGATCGACGCTGGTCATGGTCGGGACGACGTCGTCGGCCCTCGACGAGGTCAGGGGCGCCGAGCTGCGCCGGGCCACGCGACGTGCCGCCGACGACGCCCTGGTGGGCATCCAGGGCGACCGTCTGGTCGTCTTCCTGGGCGGCGAAGGTGACCTGCGCGCCGCGGCGAGCACGCTCCTGCCCCGGTTCGGCCCCGGTCCCGTGGTGATCGGACCCCTCGTGGGCGACCTCACCGACTCGGCACGGTCGGCGCGCGCCGCCCTGTCCGGGCTGCTCGCCGCCCCCGCGTGGGAGCAGGCGCCGCGCCCGGTGCTGGCAGACGAGCTGCTGCCCGAGCGGGTCCTCGTCGGGGACGTCACGGCCCGCCGCGCGCTCGTCGCACAGGCGTTCGCGCCGCTGGCGGCCAGCCAAGGCTCCCTGCTCGAGACCCTGTCGGCCTACCTGGGCACCGGCCGGTCCCTCGAGGCGGCCGCCCGCACCCTGTACGTGCACCCCAACACCGTCCGGTACCGCCTGCGCCGGGTGTCCGACGTGACCGGGTGGGACCCGCTGGACGCCCGTGAGTCCTACGTGCTGCAGATGGCGCTGACGCTCGGCCGCCTCGACGCGGCAGAGGGTACGCCGGCGGTCGGCGCCCGCTGACCGGACACACGGGCCTGATCGGCGCGTTGTAGGAGTCGTACAAGGGCGTCCGGCAAGGTTGGTGCACGCCGTAGGGCGGGTGGACGCGCTCGGCCGGGCAGAGTGGTCGCGTGCTCGCTGTCGTCTGCCCCGGTCAGGGCGCCCAGTCCCCCGGCATGCTCGCCCCGTGGCTCGAGCTGCCGTCCGTCGCCGAGTCGATCGCGCGGGCCTCCCGCACGGCCGGCCTGGACCTCGTCGCCCACGGCACCACCTCCGACGCGGAGACCATCCGGGACACCGCCGTCGCGCAGCCGCTCCTGGTGGCGTCCGCGCTGGCCAGCCTGCGTGCGGTCCTCGACCTGGGGGCCGACGACGCGCTGTCCGTGGCGGCCCAGGGTGCGGTCGGTGTCACGGCCGGGCACTCGGTGGGCGAGCTCGCTGCCGCCGTCGTGGCCGGCGTGCTCACCGACGACGAGGCGCTGCGCCTCGTGACGGTCCGCGGCGCCGCGATGGCCCGCGCAGCGGCGGTGACACCGACGGGGATGAGCGCCGTGCTCGGGGGCGACCCGGACGAGGTGCTCGCCGCCCTCGCCGCGCACGGCCTGCTCGCCGCGAACGTCAACGGGGGCGGACAGGTGGTCGCCGCCGGGACGCTCGACGCTCTCGCGGCGTTCGCGGCCGCGCCACCGGCTCGCACCCGGGTCATCGCGCTGCAGGTCGCCGGCGCGTTCCACACCGAGCACATGGCACCGGCCGTCGCCGAGCTGCGGGCGGCTGCCGACTCCGTGGCTCCGGGCGAGCCGGTGGTTCCCCTGCTCACCAACTCGGACGGCACGGTCGCCGCCTCGGGCGCACGGGCGCTGGAGCTCGTCGTCGCGCAGGTCGCCAACCCGGTGCGCTGGGACCTGTGCCAGTCCACGCTCCTCGAGCTGGGCGTGACCGGCCTCCTCGAGGTCGCACCCGGAGGCGTGCTCACCGGGCTGGCCCGGCGTACGCTGCCCGGGGTCGAGACGGTCGCGGTCAAGACCCCTGCCGACCTCGACGCCGCGCGTGACCTGGTCCGTCGGCACGCCGGAACCCCCCAGAGCACCCAGGAGTCGTCGTGACCCGTCCCACCCTCACGCAGGCCACCGGTCCGGCGCACACCCGCATCCTCGGCCTCGGCGGCGTCCGCGGCGAGCGGACCGTCACCAACGACGAGCTGGTCGGCCCCATCGACTCCTCCGACGAGTGGATCCGCCAGCGCACCGGCATCATCACGCGACGCCGCGCCGAGCCGGGCACCGACGTGCTGGACCTCGCCGAGGGCGCCGCGCTGCAGGCGATCGCGAACGCGGGCCTGACCGGGGCGGACATCGACGTGGTGATCCTGTCGACGGTCACCTACTTCCACCAGACCCCGGCGGGTGCCGCGATCATCGCGGACCGCATCGGCGCCACGCCCGCTGCGGCGTTCGACATCTCGGCCGCCTGCGCGGGCTACTGCTACGGGATCGGGCAGGCCGACGCCCTGGTCCGAGCGGGCAGCGCGCGCCACGTGCTCGTCATCGGCGCCGAGAAGATGAGCGAGTTCGTCGACCCGACCGACCGCTCCATCTCGTTCCTGCTGGGCGACGGTGCCGGCGCGGTCGTCATCGGTCCCTCGGACACGCCCGGCATCGGACCGACCGTCTGGGGCTCGGACGGCAGCCAGGCGCAGGCCATCCGCCAGACGCACTCCTGGCTCGCCACGCGCGACGAGGGCCTCGGCTGGCCCACCCTGCGCCAGGAGGGTCCCAGCGTCTACAAGTGGGCCGTCTGGCAGATGGCGCCGGTCGCGCAGAAGGCCATGGACGCCGCGGGCGTGACCGCCGACGAGATCGAGGCCTTCATCCCCCACCAGGCGAACATGCGGATCATCGACCAGATGATCAAGACGCTCAAGCTCCCGGACACCGTGGTGGTCGGCCGCGACATCGCCGACACCGGCAACACGTCCGCCGCCTCGATCCCGCTGGCGACCGAACGCCTGCTGCGCGAGGGTCAGGTGAGCAGCGGTGCGCTCGCCCTGCAGATCGGCTTCGGCGCCGGCCTGGTCTACGCCGCGCAGGTCGTCGTCCTGCCCTGACCGCCCGTGCGGCGCGACCGCCGGTTGTACCGTTCGTCCGACCCCAAGCGCTTCATCCCCGAAGCACGACCGACATGAGGAGACACCGATGGCGTACAGCGAGCAGGAGATCCTGGCAGGGCTGGCCGAGATCGTCAGCGAGGAGACCGGCCTGCCGACCGACTCCGTCCTGCCCGAGAAGTCCTTCACCGACGACCTCGACATCGACTCGCTGTCGATGATGACGATCGTCACGCTCGCCGAGGAGAAGTTCGACGTCCGCATCCCCGACGACGAGGTCAAGAACCTCGCCACCGTCGGCGACGCCGTCACGTTCATCACGGGCGCGCAGGCCTGAGCCTGCCCCCGGGTCGGTCCCGGGCCGAGCGCCCGGGACCGACCACCCTCTCGACAGCCGATGGAGCACCGATGAGCCACGTACCCGACGTCGTCGTCACCGGACTGGGGGCGACCACGCCCCTCGGCGGAGACGTGCCCAGCACCTGGGCCGCCGCGCTCGCCGGCGAGTCCGGTGCCCGACCGTTCGAGAACGACTGGGTGGAGGCCTACGGGCTGCCCGTCACCTTCGCCGCGACCATCAAGGTCAAGCCGGAGGAGGTCCTGCCCCGCCCCGAGATGAAGCGGATGGACCCGTCCGCGCAGTACGCGATCATCGCAGCGCGCGAGGCCTGGGCCGACGCCGGCTCCCCCGAGGTCGACGGCGACCGCCTGGGTGCGGTCGTCTCCTCCGGCATCGGCGGCATCTGGACCACCCTCGACGCCTGGGACACGCTGCGGGAGAAGGGCGCGCGTCGCGTCCTGCCCATGACGGTGCCCATGCTCATGCCCAACTCGCCCACCGCCTACGTCTCGCTCGAGCTCGGCGCCCGGGCCGGCGCGCACGCGCTGGTGTCAGCGTGTGCCACCGGCGCGGAGGCCATCGGCTACGCCGTGGAGATGATCCGCACCGGCCGGGCCGACATCGTCGTGGCCGGTGGCACCGAGGCGTCGATCCACCCGATGCCCGTCGCGGCCTTCGCGGCGTCCCGCACCCTGTCGCTGCGCAACGACGACCCCGAGGGTGCCTCGCGCCCCTACGACGTCGACCGCGACGGCTTCGTGCTCGGCGAGGGGGCGGGCGTCGTGGTGCTGGAGAGCGCCGAGCACGCCGCAGCCCGTGGCGCGCGCGTCTACGGGCGCATCGCGGGGGTGGGCCTGTCCGCGGACGGCTACCACATGACCTCCCCCGAGCCCTCGGGCGACGGCCAGATCCGGGCCATGCGGGCGGCGCTCGAGGAGTCCGGGGTGGACCGGCTCGACGTCGTGCACGTCAACGCGCACGCCACCTCCACGGTGGTCGGTGACCTCATCGAGGCCCGGTCGATCCGCGGTCTGCTCGGCGACGAGGCGGACCACGTGGCCCTCTCAGCCACCAAGTCCATGACCGGGCACCTGCTGGGCGGGGCGGGTGCGCTGGAGACGATCTTCACCATCCTGGCGCTGCACGACCGCCAGGCACCCCCGACGATCAACGTGGAGAACCCCGACCCGGAGCTGGTGCTCGACCTGGTCCGCGACAAGCCCCGCGCCCTGCGCGACGGTGACATCGCGGCGGTCAACAACTCGTTCGGCTTCGGCGGACACAACGTCGCCCTCGTGGTGACCTCCGCCTGACGCACGACAGAGCCCTGGGTGCCACGCGGCGCCCAGGGCTCTCTCGTACCCGACCGGTCAGCCCACGCGGTGCAACCAGCGGACCGGAGCGCCGGCGCCGGCGTAGCGGAACGGCTCCAGCTCGTCGTCCCACGCCTGACCGAGCGCCAGGTCCAGCTCGGAGCGCAGCCGCACCGGGTCGGCGGCGTGCTCGAGGGCGGCCCGGATGCGGTCCTCGGGCACGACGATGTTGCCGTGCACGTCGGTCGCGGCGTGGAAGATGCCCAGCTCCGGCGTGTGGCTCCACCGGGAGCCGTCCACACCGTGGCTGGCCTCCTCGGTGATCTCGTAGCGCAGGTGTGCCCAGCCGCGCAGCGCGGACGCCAGCCGCGCCCCGGTGCCCTGGGCGCCCTGCCACGAGTGCTCCGCGCGGTAGAAGCCCGGTCCCGCCGGCTGCGCCGTCCAGTCGAACGTGGCGCGGGTGCCCAGCACGTTGCCTGCCGCCCACTCCACGTGGGGGCACAACGCACGGGGCGCGGAGTGCACGAAAAGTACACCGCGGGTGATCGCACCTGCCATGTCGTCCTCCTGAACGGGGCTCGAGGTTCGCCTTCCCCAACGACCTCAGTCACGTTCACAGGACTCGTATGACGTAGAAACAGCGCGCGCGGCGTGCTGGGGACAGCATGCCGGAGGAACGGGACGAGCGCCAGCGACTACAGCGTGTCGCGGATCGCGCGCATCGCCTTCTTGCGCACGGAGCGCTCGAGGCGGTCCAGGTAGAGCATCCCGTCGAGGTGGTCGACCTCGTGCTGGAGGCATCGCGCCATGAGCTCGACGCCCTCGACGACGACCTCCTTGCCGTCCAGGTCGGTGCCGACCACCCGCGTGTACCAGGACCGGTGCGTCGGGAACCAGAGGCCGGGGACCGACAGGCATCCCTCGTCGCCGTCCTGGTACTCGTCCTCGGACAGCTCGACGATCACGGGGTTGAGCACGTAGCCCACCTCGTCGTCGATGTTCCAGGAGAACGCCCGCAGGCTCACGCCGATCTGGTTGGCGGCCAGGCCGGCGCGCCCCTCGGTGTCCACGGTCTCGAGCAGGTCCTCGACGAGCCCGCGCACGCGGTCGTCGACTGTCGTGATCGGGTCGCACGGGGTCCGCAGGACGGGGTCTCCGACAGTCCGGATCTCTCGCATCGCCATGCGGCGATCCTCCCACGGCCTGCAGGTCGGCGAGGCACGCCGGACGGCGTCGCGCGGCTGCGCTCGGTACGGTGCACGAGGGCCCGGCCGTGACGGCCCCCGACGCGGAGGGACTGCGATGCCGACCGAGGAACCACCACCGAACGGCGTGCACTCCGAGGTGGGGCGGCTGCGCAAGGTGCTCGTCTGCGAGCCCGGCCTGGCGCACCGGCGGCTGACCCCCACCAACGCCGGGGACCTGCTGTTCGACGACGTGCTGTGGGTCGAGAACGCGATCAGCGACCACCGCGCGTTCGTCGCGGAGCTGCGGTCGCGTGGCGTGGAGGTGCTCGAGCTGCACGACGTCCTGGCGCAGACGATGGCGGTGCCGGGAGCACGCGACTGGCTGCTGGACCGCAAGATCGTCGCCGACGACGTCGGCCTGGAGCTCGTCGACGACGCGCGCGAGTTCCTCGACAGGCTCGAGCCCCGGCGGTTGGCCGAGTTCCTCATCGGTGGCCTGGCGACCGTCGACATCACGGGCGGGTTCGACGACGGCCACTTCGCCCTCGCCGAGTACTCCCCCGACTCCCGCGAGTACGTGATGCCGCCGCTGCCCAACACCCTCTACACGCGCGACACCACGTGCTGGCTGTACGGCGGGGTCACGCTGAACCCGCTCTACTTCTCGGCCCGCCGCGACGAGACGCTGCTGATGAAGGCCGTCTACCTCTTCCACCCCGACTTCGTCGGCTCGACCGTGTGGTGGGGCGACCCCGAGCGGCACTGGGGCCGATCGACCATAGAGGGCGGGGACGTCATGCCCGTCGGCAACGGCACCGTGCTCGTGGGGATGAGCGAACGCACGTCCCGCCAGGGCATCACGCAGCTGGCCGCCGCCCTGTTCGCGCAGGGGGCCGCGGAACGCGTGGTGGTGGCGGGTCTCCCCCGGCTGCGCTCGGCGATGCACCTCGACACCGTGTTCACCTTCGCCGACCGCGACGTGGTGACGCTCTACCCCAAGATCGTCGACGCGATCCACCCGTTCACCCTGCGCCCTGGGGACGGCGGGGGCGCCCACATCACCGACGAGGGCGGCACCCCGTTCGTCGACGTCGTCGCGGGCGCCCTCGGGCTCCCCGGCCTGCGGGCGATCGAGACCGGCGGTGACGTGTACGCGTCCGAGCGCCAGCAGTGGGACAGCGGGAACAACGCCGTCGCCGTGGAGCCGGGCGTTGTGTTCACGTACGACCGGAACACGACCACCAACGCCCTGCTGCGGGCGGCCGGGATCGAGGTGGTCGAGATCCGCGGCGCCGAGCTGGGTCGCGGTCGGGGCGGCGGTCACTGCATGACGTGCCCGATCTCCCGGGACCCGCTGCCGGAGACATGAGAAGAGCCCCTCCCGGGGTCGGGAAGGGCTCGTCTCGAGACTAGCGGAGCGGTGAGCTCACTCAGCAGCGCGCTGCGTGGGGACACCGGTGAGGAGCGAGCGCACCTCGGCCTCGTGGAAGCGGCGGTGGCCGCCGAGGGTACGGACGGCCGAGAGCTTGCCGGCCTGGGCCCAGCGCGTGACCGTCTTGGGGTCCACGCGGAAGAGCACGGCGACCTCGCCCGGCGTGAGCAGAGCGCCCTGCGAGAGGGGAGCGTCGGAAGTGGTGACAGCCATGATGGTTCTCCTGTCGTTCGGTAGCTCGGCTGGCCATGTAGGCCCCGTGGCTTTGCGTCCCCGCCTTGCAGCGGGTTTGCCGTTGTCGCTGACAAACGGAACTATGCCCGAATCTGGACGCTTGTGCAAGAACCACCCCCGCACGTTTCGCGCGCAAACGGGTGATTTAAATGCGTCCGAACCGGGCACGGACGAACGAGTAGACACCGAACGCCATGAACCCGAGAGCCACCACGACCAGCATCGCGACGCCCGCGGGCTGGTCACGCAGGGTGTGGAGCGCACCGTCGAGGCCGGTGGCCTTGGACGGGTCGGCCTGGAGCGCCGCCGTGACGAAGAGCACACCCACGATCGCCAGCGCCACACCCTTGGCCACGTAACCGACCACGCCGAGGCGCCGGACGACAGGTCCCGCCTGGCCGGAGGGCAGCCGGTGCAGGTCCTCCAGGAACTTCTTCTTCCACCCCTTGACCACGTGGTAGGCGCCGACGGCGACGATCGCGAGCCCTGCCGCCCCGACCAGCACCCGGCCCCCGGGCGCCGCCATGAGCCTGGCCGTCAGGTCCGACGTCTGCGCAGAGCTCGAGGATCCTCCCCCGCGCGCGAAGCCGAGGGCGGCCAGCGCCAGCGCCAGGTAGACGACCGCGCGTCCGGCCGACTTCGCCCGGTCACCCGCACCGCCCGGCGCTCCGGGCGCCCGCGACCCGCCGTGGATCGCGCGGGCCACCTGCCACGCACCGAGCGCCGCGAAGGCGACGACCGAGAACCAGAGCACGACGCTGCCGAAGGGGGTCG
The DNA here is from genome assembly GCF_963527515.1 of uncultured Cellulomonas sp. Classification (NCBI taxonomy): domain Bacteria; kingdom Bacillati; phylum Actinomycetota; class Actinomycetes; order Micrococcales; family Cellulomonadaceae; genus Cellulomonas; species uncultured Cellulomonas sp. The sequence continues at coordinate 55,681 of NZ_CAURTV010000007.1, forward strand.
TCGAGATCGTGGCCAACGCCCCGGACTGGTCCGCCTGCTGGGAACCGCTGCCGAGCGCGAGGCGCAGCGCGAGCACCCCGATGAGGATGTGCAGGACGCCACTGACGGCGTAGCCCGCCCGTGCCGCCAGCTCCCAGGACCGTTCCGCGCTCACCGTGCTCGTGGTCACGACTGACTCTCCTCCTCGGACGACCCCCCGTCGCGCTGATCGTGGCAGGAGGGGCGCCGTCCGGCGACCGGAGAGACCGGGATGGGTGGGGCAGGTGGGGCTTGAACCCACGACCCACGGATTATGAGTCCGCTGCTCTGACCGGCTGAGCTACTGCCCCGAGACACGGCACACCCTACCGACGCGGCACCCACCGCCCGGGCGACGCGGGTACCGTGAGGTGGTGTCCCTGTTCTCCCGACGCCGGCTCCCCGCCGCCGACCGCGCACGCCTGGACCTGCCGTCCGGCGACACCGTGCTGGTGAGCACCCCGCTGTCCGACGGCCGCTGGGCGGTGGCATCCCGCAGCGCCCTGCACCTGGTCGGCACCGATGGCCCGGTGGTCCGGCACCCCTGGTCCGACGTCGACCACGGCTCCCTCGACCCGGCGACCCGCACCATGACGCTGCGCTGGGTGTGGGGCGAGTCCGAGCGGCTGACGTTCGCCGAGGCGCCCGGGTCGCTCGCGTTCGCGCAGACCTTCCGGGAGCGCGTCCAGCGGTCGGTCGTCCACGCGGCGGCCATCAAGCTGCCAGGTGGCCAGCGCGCCCGGGTGGTGCTGCGGCGCGGCGACACCGGCACGATGTTCACGCAGGTGCTCGGGGACACCTCCGTCGACCTGGCCGACCCCGCTGTCGCCGCTGCCGTGGACGCCGCCGAGAACGAGGTCCGCGACGCCGCCGGGCTGCCCCGCTGAGCCGTCCGGGGCACCCTCGAACGGCTGCTAGAGTTTCTTCCCGCACGATCCCTCGTAGCTCAATTGGCAGAGCATCCGACTGTTAATCGGACGGTTACTGGTTCGAGTCCAGTCGAGGGAGCCAGCAGGACCGCAGGTCAGGCCGCCTCTCGAGGCGGCCTTCGTGCTGTCGTGCCCGATGCGCTCCCGGACACACGGGCGATCGGTTCCGCGGGTGCTTTCCCGGCAGGGACAGGCCGGCGTCGGAGACCGGCTCGGGTGTCTTCGGTCACCACCTGCGATGCGGGGTTCGTGCGGCTGGGGGCCAAAAGGCCCACCGAGGACGCCATCTGCTGCTCCAGTGTGGGGTCCGAGCGCTCGGTACCCGGCCCGCACGGCGACTCGCACGAGCGACGTCCCCGGGCCGGTCGCCCGGACCCGACGCACCAGCGCTGCGTCGGGCGCCCTGCAGCCGTACTGACCCCTCGCCGAGCGCGAGCCCCTGTAGCGCCCGCCCTGCTGCACGACGACGCACACGCCTCGTCGACCACGTGATCCGACAGGAGAACCCCGTGACCACCACCGCCGTCGCCTCTCTCGACCCCGCCACGCTCGCCCGGTGCGTCGACCACACCCTGCTCGCGCCCGGGGCCACGGTCGCGGACGTCGCCGCCCTGGTGGTGGAAGGGGCGCTTCTGGGCGTCTACTCGGTGTGCGTCTCGCCGTCGTTCCTGCCGCTGGACCTCACCGAAGCGCCGAACCTGCGGGTCGCCGTGGTGTGCGGATTCCCTTCCGGCAAGCACCACAGCACCGTGAAGGCGGCCGAGGCGGCACTGTCGATGCAGCAGGGGGCCGACGAGGTGGACATGGTGATCGACATCGGCGCGGCCATCGCCGGCGACTTCACCGCGGTCGAGGCTGACATCGCCGCCGTCAGGGCCGCAGTGCCGGCTCCCGGGGTGCTGAAGGTCATCATCGAGTCCGCGGCACTCGACGACGAGCAGATCGTCGGCGTCTGCCGTGCAGCTGTGGCTGCGGGCGCCGACTTCGTCAAGACGTCCACGGGGTTCCACCCGGCCGGTGGCGCCACGGTGCACGCCGTCGAGCTGATGCGCGCGACCGTGGGTCCCACGGTGGGCGTCAAGGCCTCCGGTGGCATCCGCACGGCCGCCGACGCCGCCGCCCTCATCGACGCGGGCGCAACCCGCCTGGGCTTGTCCGCGACCGGACGCGTGCTCGCCGGCCTGGACGGCGGCGCCGGCTACTGACCAGCGCACCGGAGCGCGACGATCTGCCCGTGCGCCTCGGATATCGCCGGCGCGGTCCACGCGTGGCGGGTCACGAGCGGACGGAGGCGTTCACGGCCCTCCGGTGCTCGAGGTGCTCGCCGCCTCCGGCCGGTCCGACGGCCGGGACAAGTCATGCGAGGGTGGCGATGATCACGGCCAGGGCCGGGATGCTCTCGCCGAGCGCACTGAGCCAGAGCCGGCGCTCCGACACGTACAGCACGGCGCCGAGGAGCACGTGGCTCACGCACACGACGAGCACGAGTGCCCTGCCCACGTCGGGGTCTCCGACGTGGAGCAGGAGGACTCCAAGCAGGCCTGTCAGGCCGAAGCAGAGGTTGTAGAAGCCCACGTTGATGGCCCACATGCGGACCGCCGGCACGTCGGCCGGCTCGATCAGGAAGATCGGGTACAGCGCCTTGCGATCGTGGAAGAAGACCTCGAGGACCCACATGACGACGAGGATCACCGACACGAGCACGGCGAGCACCTGCGCGAACGCGTTCATGGATGTGCTCCTCTCGGTGCGACGAGCTGGAGGGCCGCCGTCCCCGGGGCCCGCCTGACGGCGGTGGTGCGGCCGGTGAGCAGCAGCAGGATGGCTTGGATGGGCCCCTCGACCGCCAGGCCCTCACCGGCGGACCAGGCGGTGTCGGTGGCGACGAGCCGGTACCCGCGCAGCCGCCGGCGGGCGCGGAACGGGAACGTCCGACGCCACACGAGCGCGGCCGCGGCCGCAGCCGCGTCGACGGGCATGGCGTGCACACGCCCGAGCGGGACCGCGATGTCCTGGGTGTGGACGAGCACGTCCACCAAGGGGTCGACGTAGGTGGTGCCCAGCGGGTGTCGGCGGCTGCCCGCCATGAGGTGGTAGTCCTCGATGATCTGCTCGGTCGGGCGCGCGGCCCGGCGTCGCGCCTCGATGTAGATGGCCCGGTCGAAGTCACCGCCCGCTCGCAGCATCGCGCGCACGACGTCCGTGGGGGTCGCCCGAGGTGAGGAGATGACGTGGGCGGCGACGTCCCGGACCGTCCAACCGGCGCAGAGCGACGGGCTCGCCCACTCGTCCTCGTCGAGCGACATCAGCAGCGACGCCAGGGCCGCGCGCTCCGCATCGATCGTCCGCCATACCTCGTCGCGGTCCACCCCGCACCCCCGTTAGTACGATACTCTGTCGAATATAGTCAGCGTATCTGACCATCGTCAAGGAGCCTGGATGCCGTCGCCCGCACCCAATGTCGGTGTGCTGCTCTTCCTGCCATACCGCGCCATGGAGGCTCGCGTGATCGCCGCGCTGACGGCGGCCGGCTTCGAGGACCTCACCCTCGCCCAGGCGCGCGTGTTCCAGCGGATCGGGCCGGACGGTACGCGGCTCGGCGAGCTCGCCGAGCAGGCCCAGGTGACCAAGCAGACGGCCGGATTCCTCGTGGACCAGCTCGAGCGCGCGGGGTACGTGCGTCGGATGCCCGATCCCGACGACGGGCGTGCGCGGCGGGTCCACATCACCGCCCGCGGCGCGCAGGCGCAGACGGCTGCAGGCCGGGTCGTCGCGGACGTGGAGGCCGAGTGGGAGCAGCACCTGGGCAGCCGCCGCATGGCGATGTTGCGCGACACCCTGGTGCGGTTGCGGGAGATCACCGACCCCTACGCCTGATGTGCCGAGCTCGACGGGCGCTCGGTCCAGACGTGCGCGGGGCGCGTCAGCTCGCTCGGCGTGCGCGGAAGTCGTCGGCGATCTGCTGGGCCTGGCCCACCACCAGCTGGCGGTACGTGGCGTAGCGCCGGGCGATCTCGTCGTTGTCGGTGCCGTGGTCGGAGGCGTGGAGCCAGGCGCGCTTGGCCGCGCGGATGTCGTCGTCGGTCACCTCGACCCGCCACACCGTCTCGTCGTCGCCCACGCGCCGAGCATGGCTGACGCAGGACAGTCATGGGACGATAGAGGGTCCTCTTCACCCCGTCGTTCACGCTCCCGGGGGACCGAGCTCATCCACCATCGGCGTGTCCTCGGCGTGTCGCGGTGCGCACCCGGGACCTCCGGCCCTGGCGTGCGAGCGCGATCGGCGCAGGGTGGAGCCAGGAGCGTCGCGGGCTCGTCGGAGGTGCATCGTGAGCAGTCCGGTCGTCGTCGGATACGACGGGTCGCCCGAGGCGCAGGAGGCGCTGCGCTGGGCGGCCCAGGAGGCCGGTCGAACGCACCGCCCGCTGCGGCTGGTGCATGTCGGCCTCGGGCAGGGCGGCGCGCAGTCGCTGTCCGACGGCGTCGAGCGCGCACGGACCGTGGCTCCGGGCGTCGAGGTCACCTCCGCCCTGGACCTGGGCGCCAGCATCGCCGGCGCGCTCGTCGACCAGAGCACCGGAGCGCACCTGCTGGTGGTCGGTGCGCGCGGCCTCGGTGGCTTCGCCGGGCTGCTGCTCGGGTCGGTGAGCACGGCGGTCGCGGCACACTCCCGGTGCCCGGTCGTCGTCGTCCGGCACCGGCCCGGACCGTCCGTGGTGCCGGAGGCGCGACCCGTCGTGGTCGGCGTGGACGGCTCGATGACGAGCCTGCGCGCGGTCGATCTCGCGTTCGACCAGGCAGCCCAGCGCCGGGCTCCGCTCCGGGCGGTGCACGCGTGGCAGCTGCCCGTCCGGCTGGGGTCGGCACCGGTCTGGACGGGGTCGGAGATCGAGCAGCAGCTCGCCACGGAGAAGGCGCTGCTGGCCGAGAGCCTGGCCGGGCACATGGAGCAGTACGCCGACGTCGAGGTGCTCCCGTCGGTCGGCCTGGGCGGACCGGCCGAGGTCGTGCTCGCCGCGTCGGACGACGCCCAGCTGCTGGTGGTCGGCTCCCGAGGACGCGGAGGCTTCCGTGGCCTGCTGCTCGGGTCCGTCAGCCAGGCGGTCGTGCACCACGCCACCTGCCCGGTCGTCGTCGTGCACCCGGCGGAGCCACCCGCCGTCTGACCAGCGGCCCGCCGGACGGCCCGGCGACCTTGTGCCCTGCGTGCAATCGGCCGGTGACGCCTATGCGGGCTCCGCGCGCCGGTCCAGAGGGTCGAGGACGTCCGCGTCGTCCCCCGGGCGGGCGGGCGGATGGAGCTCGGACGGTGCCGGACCGCGCCCCCGCATCAGGACCTCCGCCGCGTGGTCGGCGAGGGCGAAGCCAGCCGAGCCGTACAGGTGGAACACGGCGTCCGCGCCGTGCCGCTGCAGCTCGGCCACGTCGTCGTCGTACCGCGCGACGGCCGCGACCTTGCCCGTGAAGCCCGCCGCCTGGAGCCGGGTCAGGGCGATGAGGTTGGCGTTGTGGAAGGGCATCGCCAGGACCGCCACCTCCACCCGCCCGGCGCGCTGCACCCGGGCCCAGAACTCCAGGTCGGTCGCGTCTGCGCGGACCACCTCGAAGCCCTCGTCCTCGAGGGCGGCGACGCGGGTGCGGTCGTGCTCCACGCCGACGACGGCCAGCCCGTACTCGTCTCGCAGCCGCGCGTACGTCGCCGCGCCGACACGGCCGAGACCGAGGACCACGGCGTCCGCCTCGCCGATGTCGACCAAACGGTCGTCCGGGTGCAGCCGGTCGCTGTCGCGCGAGGGAAGCAGGCGGGACAGCCGTGAGGCCAGCTCGACGCCGCGACGGTTGACGATGGCCGACAGCCCGAAGCTGAACGCGACGGCGAGCGAGACGACCACCACCCACTGGTCGTCGAGCAGCCCGATGCTCGCCCCGACGGCCACGACGATGATCCCGAACTCCGAGAAGTTGGACAGGACCAGCCCGGCCAGGAACGAGGTGCGCCGGCGCAGCCGCATGAGCCACAGGACGAGCGCGTACGCCGCGACCTGGAACGGCAGGAGCAGCAGGAGCAGCAGCGCCAGGCCGATCTCGAGCAGGTGCGGCGTGCCGTGCAGACCGATCTGCACGAAGAACGCCACCAGCATGAGGTCCTTGAACGTCATGAGGGACCGCGACAGCTCCCCCGCCTGCGGGTGCGAGGACAGCAGCACCCCGACGACGAGGGCCCCGACGTCGCCGTCGATGCCGACGAGCTCGAACAGCCCGAAACCCAGGACCACGGCGACGCTCACCCCGAACAGCGCCTGCAGCTCACCGTGGCCGACGCGGTCCCAGACGCGGTGCAGGAACCAGGCACCCGGGATGAGCCCGAAGAGCAGCAGGGCCCACGGGCTCGGGGGTTCGCCGCTGGACATCGACAGGAAGACGACGGCGGCCACGTCCTGCATGACCAGCACACCCACGGCGATGCGTCCGTACAGGGACGTGGTGTCGGACCGGTCGTCGAGGACCTTGACGACGAACACGGTCGAGGAGAACGACAGCGCGAACCCCACCAGGGCCAGGGCGCCGAACGACTCGTCGGCGACGTAGCCGAAGCCGATCACCGCGAGCAGGCCGAGGAAACCGAGCGCCATCGCGATGCTCACCGCCATGTGCACGACGCTGGTCAGCCAGATCTCCCGACGCAGCAGGGTGCGGACGTCCAGCTTGAGACCGATGGCGAACAGCAGGAGGACGACGCCGAGGTCCGCGACGGGCTCGAGGTACGGGAGCGCCGGCGCGCCACCGGCCCCGAGCGCGAATCCTGCGGCGAGAAAGCCGACGAGCGGGGGCAGGCGCAGCAGCACCGCGACGAGTCCGCCGAGCAGCGCGGCGCCGAGGTAGAGGGCTGCTGCTGCCATGGCGTGCCTCTCGCGTCGGCGTCGAGCCGTGAGGTACCCATCTTGCCTGGTCGGCGGAGCAGCCCTCGTGCCGACCGCGGTCGGTCAGGGTCGTGCACTCCCGCCGAACCCGTCCTAGCCTGGGTGCCGAGGTGATCGACGATGCACGCTGAGGTGGGAGACAAGGTCGTCATCCACGGCCGGACGGTCGGGACGCCCGACCGGCACGGGACCGTGGTCGAGGCCCGCGGGACCGACGGTCCGTACGTCGTACGGTTCGACGACGGGCACGAGACGCTCGTGTTCCCGGGACCTGACCTGACGGTGGTGCCGGCCGCGTCCTGAGGCCCGGCGGCGCCCGTGCACGACGGGCGGCTCCGTGTGATCCTGGCCTGGAGGCTGGAGAAGACGGGCCCGCACGTCTCGTCCGAGCGGATGCCCCCCGTGATCACCGACGTCGTCAGCCGTACCGACTGCCCCGACCGCCCAGCCGCCGTGTGGGACGCGCTGCTGCGCGCCGCCCGCTTCGACCCGGACACCCGGACCTGCCGGCTGGAGCACGCCGACCTGGTGGTGAGGTCCCTGTCCCCCGGCGTCGGCCTGCGCGGGTCGGCCCGCTGGGGTGACGTCACCTACCGCGTCACGGTGTACCTGGTCCCGCACCGCTCAGGGACCCGTCTGCTGGTGCTGGCGACCGTCGACCTGCGCGCGACGACCGCACGGCTCGGCCAGCGTCGGTCCTCGCGGCGGCTCGTCGGACGCGACCTGCGCGAGTGGATGCAGGCCACCCGGGTCGAGAGCGAGGGCCGCGCCGACCTGGGGCGGACCGCGTGACCTCGCGCGCTGACCCGACGGTCCGGGCCGAGTACGTCCTGCCCCTGCGCTGGGTGGACGACGACGAGCTCGAGGACCTGACCGCCTACCTCGAGATGCTCGCCTCGCAGCTGCCGGTGACGGTCGTCGACGGGTCGCCCGAGCCGCTGTTCGCCGCTCACGCGCGCCGTTGGCAGTCGTCGGTGCGTCATGTCCGACCGGGGAGGTGGCCCGGTCGCAACCGCAAGGTGGCCGGCGTCATGACCGGCGTGCTGCTGGCCGACGCCGACGCGGTGGTCGTCGCGGACGATGACGTCCGCTGGGAGGTCGACCAGCTACGGTCGGCGGTCGCGCTGCTCGAGTGCGGGGACGTCGTCCGGGTGCAGAACGTGTTCGACCCGCTGCCGTGGCACGCCCGCTGGGACACGGCCCGCAGCCTGGTCAACCGCGGTGTGTCCGCGGACTACCCCGGGACGCTCGTCGTGCGCCGGTCGACGCTCCTGCGCGCGGGCGGGTACGACGGTGACGTGCTGTTCGAGAACCTCGAGCTGCTCAGGACGGTCCGGGCCGGCGGTGGCACCGAGGTCCTGGCGGACCACGTCTGCGTGCGCCGTCGGCCGCCGACGACCGCGCGGTTCTGGGGCCAGCGCGTGCGTCAGGCCTACGACAGCTTCGCCCAGCCGCTGCGCCTGCTGACGGAGGCCGCCGTCCTGCCCCTGCTGCTCTGGTCGACCGCGCACCGCCGCCCGGGGCCCGTGCTCGGCGCCTCCGCGGGCGTGACCCTGCTGGCGTGGGCCGGACGCCGTCGCCACGGAGGTCGCGCCGCCTTCCCGGCCTCCACCGTGGCCTGGGCTCCTGTGTGGATGCTCGAGCGTGGCGTGTGCACGTGGCTGGCGATCGCCCTGCGGCTCACGGGCGGGGTCCCGTACCGCCACCGGCGCATCGTGCGTGCCGCGTCGAGCGTCAGGGCGCTGCGTCGGCGGGCCAGCCTGTGAGGGCGCGGCGCCTCCTCGCCGCGGTCGCCGCCCTGTGGCGCTCGCAGAGCGTGCGTGCACTGCGCTGGCACCGCCGCGGGTGAGCGGGCCCGGCCCGCTCGCGCGGCCCCTGGGTGCGGGCACGCGCCGCGCCTGCGATGCTCGGGGCAGCCGGAGGAGACCGCCGCGGCGTGCCCGCACGACTGGAGACTGCGACCGATGGACGAGACGGCTCCGGTCGTCGACCGCGACCTGGTCCGGGTGCACACGCAGACGTGCACGGGAGTCGAGGGCGGAGCGCCGGAGTACGTGCTGGTCCACGGGATCGGGGCCTCGCACCGCTACCTGCGGCGCCTGCAGCACGCGCTCGCCGGCACCGGCACCGCGCACGCGGTGGACCTGCCCGGCTTCGGCGGCCTGCCGCGCCCCAGCGGGCCCCGGTCCATCGGGGACCTGGCCGACGCCCTCGGCCGACGCCTGGACTCCCTGGCCATCGGACCCGCCACCCTCGTGGGTCACTCGATGGGCGCCCAGGTGGTCGTCGAGCTGGCGCTCCGGCGACCGGCCCTCGTCTCGCACCTCGTCCTGCTCGGGCCCGTCACCGACCCGGAGCGGGCCACGGTCCCCCGCCAGGCGCGGGACCTGTTCCGCGACATGCTCCGGGAGCCACCGTCGGCGAACGCGCTCGTCCTCGCCGACTACCTGCGGTGCGGGCCCCGGTGGTACCTGACCGAGCTGCCGGCGATGTTCCGGTATCCCACGCTCGAGTCCGTCGGCCGCGTGCGCTGTCCGGTCCTCGTCGTGCGCGGGGTCGACGACCCTGTCGCGCGGCACCGGTGGGCTGCCCGGCTCGCTCGGGCTGCGGTCGACGGGCACCTCCTCGAGGTCGCAGGCGCGCGCCACGTCGTGCAGCAGCGCCGGGCGCTGGAGACCGCCGCGGCGATCACGCGGTTCGCGGCTGCCGGGGCGCCCACGCTCGCGCAGCCACCCAGCACCACGACCCCCTGACCTCCCACGGTCCGCGCGCGCGGCGCGGTCGCGGGGCTTACGGTCGACAGTGCGCGAGGCAGGCGGCGCACCGGAGCTCCCCACCGGAGGTCACCATGCCCGCCAGCACGTCCCGCCCGTTCGCCGTCGTCACCGGAGCCTCCAGCGGGATCGGCCTCGCGCTCGCGGTGACCTTCGCCGAGCACGGGTTCGACGTCCTCGCCACGGCCGAGGACGAGAACGTCAGCACGGTCGCCGCGGAGCTCGGCCGCTCGGCAGTGGCCGTGCGGGCCGACCTGACCACCGCCAACGGCGTCCAGACGCTCGTCGACGCCGTCCGCGCCACAGGCCGGCCCGTCGACGCGCTCGCGCTCAACGCCGGCGTCGGCCAGGGCGGCCCGTTCGTCGAGACCCCGCTCGAGGGGGACCTGGAGGTGATCGCGCTCGACGTGGTCGCGCCGGTCCGGCTGGCGAAGGCGCTCGTGCCGGCCATGGTCGCGCGCGGCGAAGGGCGGGTGCTCTTCACGGCGTCGACCGCGAGCCTGATGCCCGGCCCGTACTACGCCACCTATGCGGCCTCCAAGTCGTTCGTCCTGTCCTTCAGCGAGGCCCTGCGCCACGAGCTCAAGGACACCGGCGTCAGCGTGACGGCCCTCCTGCCCGGGCCGACCGACACGGCGTTCTTCGAGCGCGCGGACATGACGAAGACGAGAGTGGGCCGTGGGCCCAAGGACGACCCGGCCAAGGTGGCCGCCGAGGCGTTCGACGCCCTGATGGCGGGGCGGGACAAGGTCGAGGTGCACTCGCTGAAGGTCCGCGCGCAGACCGCCGCCGCCGCGGTGCTCCCCGACCGCGCCAAGGCGGCGATGCACGCAGGGTTCACGAAGCCGACCGAGTGAGCGCGGCCCGGAGGAGCTCGCGGCGTCCGGCCGTGTGCAGGGCCCAGCCGCCGGCGAGCAGGAGGGCGCCGAACGCGAGGAAACCGAGGTCCCACGACAGCGGTCCGCCGAGGTCGTCGCGCACGTGGTGCAGACCGAGCACGTGGTGGTCGACGACGCCCTCGACGAGGTTGAAGACTCCCCACCCGGCGAGCATGAGCCCGATCTGGAACCGCCACGTCGGAGCGAGCCGACCCTGTCGCCAGGCCGCGATCGTGGCCACGAGGCCGACTACGACGAACACCCAGGTGGCGCTGTGGAACAGTCCGTCGGCGAACGTGTTGGTCCGCAGCCCCTCGAGCGTGGTCATGGGATGGTCCACGGTGTCGCTGACCATGTGGTGCCACTGCAGCAGCTGGTGGATGACGATGCCGTCGACGAACCCTGCGAGACCGAGCCCGAGGAGCAGGCCCGGCAGGACCGTGGGCGGCGATCCCTGCTGACCGACACGACGCTGGATCGTCATCGACGTCCTCCTCGCACGTCGCACCGAGGCTCGACGGGGCTCCGCACCTGAACCCCGACCTCCCGGCCGCGCTCCGCCAGGCTAGGTCCCGGCGCGGGGCGTCGCGACCCGCGCAGCAGCCGGCGAGATGCGGGACGCGCCGGGCCGCCTACGATCGAGAGAGCCGGTCGACGCGACACGTCGGACCGCACCTGCAGGCGCAGCCACCGCCGTGCACCCTGGAGGACCCACGGGAGGTGGGCTGATGGGCGACGGTCTCACCGTGCTCGCCCGGCTCGCACGCGTCATCGCTGTGACGCCCGCCGACGACCCGCTCCCGGTCCGGCTGTGCCGCGCCTGCGTCGAGGTCCTGGGTGCCGACGGGGGTGCGCTCACGCTGGCGTCCACGACCAACCAGCGCCTCACCCTGAGCACCTCCAACGGCGTCTCCGCGCAGATCGAGGACCTGCAGGACGTGCTCGGCGAGGGCCCGGGCCAGGATGCCTACCGCGACGGGCGCACGGTGATCACCCAGGTCGACGGCTTCAGCGACGACGCGTTCCCCGTGTTCTCCGAGATGGCCGGGGACCTGACCGGCCCGCTGACCGTCTGGGCCATCCCGATGCACCCGGGCGGCGCGACCATCGGCGTGATCACCGTCTACCGGAGGACCGGGCAGCTGTCCTGCAGCCTGGAGGACGCCCAGCTCCTCGCCGACTCCGTCGGAGCGGCTCTGCTGGACGACCCCAGCGCCCACGGCCTCGCCCCGTTCTCCGGGTGGTCGGACCGGGCCCGGGTCCACCAGGCGACCGGGATGGTGGTGGCCCAGCTCGGCATCGGCGCCGAGGACGCGCTGGCGATCCTGCGGGCGCACGCGTTCGCGCGGTCGACCACGATGAGCCTCATCGCCGTCGAGGTGATCGAGCGACGCCTGGGCTTCACCCGGACCGACTCGACGAGCGGGACGAGCTCCATCGACACGCCGGACGACTGCACGACGAAGGAGGAGCCATGAGCGAGCGCACCCCCGAGCGGGCACTGGCCCACCTGCTCGGTACCCTGGTGCGGGACCACGACGACGCCGACCTGTTCGCCGACCTGGTGCGCGACTGCGCCGCGCTGCTGCCCGCCGACGCCGCCGCCGTGCTCGTGCGGGACAGCCACCACGGCCTGGAGCTGCTCAGCTCGACCTCGCACCGCGCGACCGAGCTGGAGCTCTACCAGGCACAGGTCGGCGCCGGTCCGTGCGCGGAGGCCGCGCGCACCGGTGAGGCCGTCAGCGCCGTCGGCGCGGCGGACATCACCGCCCGCTGGCCCGACGTGGGACGCGCGATCGTCGACGCGGGGTTCCTGTCCGTCCACGCGTTCCCGATGGTCTGGCACGGGCGGCCGCTGGGTGGTCTCAACGTGTTCTCGAACCGGCCGGAGCCGATGACGCCTGCGTCGCTGGTCCTCGCGCAGAACTTCGCCGACGTCGCCGCGCTCAGCCTCGTGCAGCCGCTCGTGCTCAGTGACGCCGACCTGTCCGAACGCGTCGGGGCTGCCCTGCGGGGCAGGATCGTCGTGGAGCAGGCCAAGGGTGTCCTGGCCGAGACGCTGGGCGTCGACATGGGGACGGCCTACGACGACCTCGTGCACCGGGCGCTCGAGAACGGCTCGACACTCAGCGAGACCGCCCGCGCCGTGGTCCGCGACGCTCACCTGCGGCGCAGCACCACCGGCACGAACGAGGCGTGACCGCCACAGCTGCCGGTCACCAGCCCCTACCGCTGGTGGCCGACGCCCGCGTCGGCCCGTCCGCCTCCGGACGCTCCTCCTCGGGCACCGTCCAGGCGTCATCGTCGTGGGCGCCCACGACGATGCGCATCGAGATGCCCCGGGCCTCGCCGTGCCGCCGGGCTCCCGTCACGACGGACCGGGTGACGCTCCCGTTCCGGTCGACGCCGGACAGGTCGACCACGACGCGCCCCCCGTCCTGACCGGCGACGAGAAGTCGGTTCAGCGCGCCGACCAGCTCGCCCATGGACAGGAGGTCGACGGTGCCGACCACCCGCAGCGTCAGCTCGGGTGCGCCTCGGTCGAACGAGAGGTCGAGGCCGGGACGCTCTCCGTGCTGGTGCGGGATCACCGTGTCGTCGAGGACGGCCATGAACGTGTCGTCCACGCTCCGGCGGACCTGCGGACCGAAACCTCCACCCGCCTGGACCGCGGACATCAGCTTCTCGGCCACCGAGCGCAGCCGGACGTTGCGCCGCTGGGAGGCACGCCGCATCACGTCGAACGCCGCATCGCCGTCGACCCCGTAGACGGCCATCAGGAGGCCCTTGGCCTGGTCGATGACGGCGTGCGACTCGAGCGCGCGCGCGAGCTCGTGGTTGACGCCCTCGGCGACCGCGAGACGGTGTCGCTCGGTGTCGTCCACGACGACTCCCCACACCCGGGAGCTCTCGTCCTCGGGGCCAGGGGCGACGGCGACGAGCACGGTGCGCGTCGCACAGCCGAGGTCCACCAGCCGGTACTGCGTCGCCACGGGCACCCCGTCCAGCGCGCAGAGGTCGAGCTCCTGCTCCACCCGCACGCGGTCCTCCGGGTGGACGTGGCTCAAGAACAGCGCCCGGGTGGGGACCACCTCCCCGGGAGCCATGCCGTGCAGGGCGAAAAGCCCGTCGGACCAGGTCCAGCGGGACACTCCCGTGGAGAAGTTGAACGTGCCCACGGTCAGGCTCGTCGACGTGGTCATCCGGGCCTCCGACGCTCGGCACGTGGGCGGGACGCCGGTCGCGACGCGGCGAACCCAGGGCAACCCGCCAGGACGGCCCGAGGAGGCCGTCTCGTGCATGCGTGTATACGTCCACCATAGGCCCGGACCACCACCAGAGCGGTCAACTCGGACGGATCGGGCGGATGTCCGCACCGCCGTGCTCCGCGTCCGCTCGGTAAACTCTCCCGGACCGGTACGGGTTTGACAGCGGTGGGCGGGTCGGTTTCACTGACCCGGAGCGTCGCTCTGACGCTCCTGCATCCGGCTGCCCGTGGCCAGGATGGCGCCGGCTCCCTTCCGGCGCACGACGAGAGGTCGACCGATGGACGCGCGCGTGACCCGCACCCGGACTGCCGAGCCCGCTGGGCCGGCAGTCATGTGTGCTGTCCGCATGCGCTCCTGTCCGGCCTCCCGCCAGCACTGACCTGCTGACCGGGCCCCGCGCCCGACCGTGCCCACCGGGCACCCGCTCCCCCGCCCGCGCGACCTCCCTGCGCCCGGCGTCCCGCACGTCCCACCGACCGTCGCCGCGACGGCCCTCCCCAGGAGCTGAGATGACCGAGTCCGTCCCCGTCCTGCCCCCGAAGAACCGCACCAGCCGCACCGGCCTCATCGCCGCGATCGTCGTCGTCGCCGTCGTGGTGGTCGGCGTGATCGTCTACCTCACCACCCGTGGCTCCTCCGAGGAGCCCGGGGCGACGGTCGGCTCGACCGCGCCGACCGTGGTCCGGCTGGGCACCACCGACGTGGCGCAGCCGCACTGGGAGATCCTCAAGGACCTGGCGGCACAGGAGAACATCGAGCTCGAGATCGTCGGGTTCTCCGAGTACACCCAGCCGAACCCGGCGCTGACCGAGGGCGAGATCGACCTCAACGCGTTCCAGCACCTGCTGTACCTGGCTGACCACAACAACAACACCGGCGACGACCTGCAGCCCATCGGCTCGACGCTGATCGTGCCGCTGCCCCTGTACTCCGACAAGCACGACGAGGTCAGCGAGTTCACCAAGGGCGAGCAGGTGGCCATCCCCAACGACGCCACCAACCAGGCGCGCGCACTGTTCGTGCTGGAGAGCGCCGGGCTGATCGCGTTCACCGGCGAGCCCAAGGTCCCGACGCCCGACGACGTCGACACCGCCGCGTCGACCGTCGTCGTCCGGTCCGTCGAGGCCTCGCAGACCGCCGGCCTGATCGGTGACCCGGACATCGCCGGGGTCGTCGTCAACAACAACTTCGCCACCGACGCCGGCTTCGACCTCGACGGCTACGTCTACGCCGACGACCCGACGTCGACCGGCGCGCAGCCGTACATCAACGTGATCGTGGCGCGACCGGACGACGTGGACAACCCGGTGTTCCAGCGCATCGTGGAGCTCTACCACGACCCGTCGGTGACCGAGTCGGTCGTGGAGTCCTCGGGCGGCACCGCCGTCATCGTCGAGGGCTACGACGCGGCGAAGCTGCAGCAGGTCCTGCAGGACACCCAGGCGAACCTGACGACCGCCGGCTGACCGCGCGCCCGGGCAGGGATCCCCTGCCCGGGCGCCCCCGTCCTGGAGAGGCAGTGCGTGTCCCCCATCATCGAGTTCCGCGACGTGAGCAAGGTGTTCGCGTCGCCGTCCGGCCCCATTCGCGCCGTCGACGGGGTCGACCTGGCCATCGAGGCCGGTGAGATCTTCGGGGTCATCGGCTACTCCGGCGCCGGCAAGAGCACGCTCGTGCGCCTGATCAACGGGCTCGAGCGGGTCTCGTCCGGTCAGCTGATCGTCGACGGGTCCGACGTCGCCACGCTCACCGAGCGGCAGCTGGAGCTCAAGCGCCGCGACATCGGCATGATCTTCCAGCAGTTCAACCTGTTCTCCTCGCGGACCGTCGCGGGCAACGTCGCGTTCCCGCTCAAGGTCGCCGGCTGGCCGAAGGCGGACCGGGACCGTCGGATCGCGGAGCTGCTCGACTTCGTCGGCCTGCTCGACCGGGCGCACTCCTACCCCGACCAGCTGTCCGGTGGGCAGAAGCAGCGCGTCGGCATCGCCCGCGCGCTCGCGGCGTCGCCCAAGATCCTGCTGGCCGACGAGTCCACCAGCGCGCTGGACCCCCGGACCACGCAGGACGTGCTGCGCCTCCTGCGCAAGGTGAACACCGAGCTGGGCGTCACGATCGTCGTGATCACCCACGAGCTGCAGGTGGTCCGCGCGATCGCCGACCGCGTGGCCGTCCTGGAGAACGGGCGCGTGGCCGAGCACGGCACGGTGTTCGACATCTTCACCAAGCCGCAGGCGGAGGTCACGCAGCGGTTCGTGTCCACCGTCGTGCACGACCGGCCGCGCGGCGCCGACCTCGAGCGCCTGCGGCAGACCCACGAGGGTCGCATCGTCACCGCGACGATCGCGGACGGCAGCCTGCTGGGCAGCGTGCTCGCCTCGGCGGGCTCGCTCGGCGTCACGTTCGAGATCGTCTACGGCGGCATCGGCACCCTGCAGGACCAGTCGTTCGGCTCGCTGACCCTGGCGCTGGACGGGCCCGACGACGCGGTCGAGACGGTCGTCGGGCGGCTGCGCGAGGTCACGACCATCGAGGAGACACGATGACCGCCACGCTGCCCGCGCTGCTGCCGGCCGCCAACGACTTCGACTGGCCGTTCCACGGGCCCAAGCTGGTCGAGGCGCTCGGCCAGACTCTCTACATGGTGTCCGCGACCCTGCTCATCGGCGGGGTGCTCGGTCTCACGCTCGGTCTCGCCCTCTACACCACCCGGCGCGGCGGCCTGCTGGCCAACCGCGCGGTGTTCGGCGTCGCCAACCTGCTGGTCAACATCTTCCGGCCCATCCCGTTCCTCATCCTGCTCATGGTCATCGCGCCGGTGACGGTGGGGCTGATCGGCACCCGGCTGGGCAGCACCGCCATGATCGTGCCGCTGTCGTTCGCGGCGACGTTCGGGGTGTCGAGGATCGTCGAGCAGAACCTGGTGGCCATCGACCCGGGGATCATCGAGGCGGCGCGGGCCACCGGCGCGAGCCGCTGGCGGATCGTCGGCACGCTGCTGGTACCCGAGGCGCTGGGGCCGCTGATCCTCGGCTTCACGTTCGTGTTCGTCGCCATCGTCGACATGTCCGCGTTGGCCGGCACCCTCGACGGCGGCGGGCTCGGTGCGTTCGCGCTGGACTACGGCTACAAGCGCTGGAACTACGCGGTCGTGTGGATCACCGTGCTGGTGATCATCCTGCTGGTGCAGGCCGCCCAGGCGATCGGCAACCGCCTCTCGCGCCGGGTGCTGCGCCGCTGACCGTCCACGTCACCCGGTCCGCCCCTCGGAGATCCGGGCATCGCGTGCTATACCGGACATCAGCACACTCGGGAAGCACCGGAGCACCCGCCGCCCTCGTGCGGTGACCCAGTCGGCCAGGCTCCCTGTGTGGCGGGCTGGGGGGCCCATGGACCGACAGCGGAGCTCGTTCCTGCGAGCCGTGGCCGTGACGGTCGCGGCTCTCGTCCTGGTCGGGCTGGCGCCCGCCGCGGCCGGCGCCGGAGCGCCTTCCGGCGTCACTGCCGCGACGCTGACGGCGCCGGTGCCCGCCATCACGGGCACCCCACAGGTCGGCCAGACCCTCACCGCCGTCCCCGGGCCCTGGGGACCGGCTCCCGTGGCGCTCACCTACCAGTGGCTCGCCGGCGGACAGGCGGTGTCCGGTGCCACCGCGACGACGTGGAAGCCGACCGTCGCGCAGCTGGGCACGACCGTCACGGTGCGGGTGACGGGCCGGAAGACCGGCTACACCACGGTGAGCAGGACGTCGGCGGCGACGGCCGCCGTGCTGGGCGCGTTGACGGGCACGAAGCCGACGATCCAGGGCACCGCGCGCACCGGCTCGATGCTGACCGCGGTGCCGGGCGCATGGGGTCCCGCTCCCGTGACCCTGGCCTACCAGTGGTTCGGCAACGGGGTCGCGATCGACGGCGCCACGGCGACCACCTTCACGGTCGGCGCGACCGAGTACGGGACGACGCTGAAGGTGCGCGTCAGCGCCACCAAGCCGGGTTACGCGCCCCTGTCCAGCACCAGTGCGGCGACCGCGGCGGTCAGCGGTCCTCCGGTGGTCCACGTCAGCGGGACCCTGAGCGGGCCGACGGTCTGGTCACCGACGACCGCGTCGGTCTACGTCGTCGACGCTCCCCTCCTGATCTCGGCGACCGGGAGCCTGACCGTCCGCGCCGGCACCGTGGTGAAGCTCGCGGCGAACAGCGGTCTGACGGTCCGTGGCGGCCGCCTGTCGATCGACGGAGCGGTGGGCAGCCGGACCGTCCTGACGTCGCTGGCCGACGACACGGTCGCGTCCGACACCAACGGCGACGGCGGCGCGACCAGCCCGTCCGCCGGCTCGTGGGGACTGTGGGCCACCGACGCGACGAACGCCCGACCGTCGGTGTCGGTGACCCGAGCCGAGCTGCGCCACGGTCAAGGCGTGCTCGCGGAGAACGACGTCACCGTGCGGGTGCAGAGCTCCAAGGTCACCGGAGCGATCACGGCGGCCCGGGGGTGGAGCGAGGACTCCGCGCAGACGGCTGTCACGATCACCGACAACACCGTGACCGGCGGCCCGATCGTCGTCACGTCCACCAACGTGCACAGCGCCCGGCAGCCGATCGCCGTGCTGCGGAACGCGGTGAGCGGGTCGACCGCGGACAACCAGCCCATCCGGGTCGACGACGCCGCCCTGCAGCCGTCCGCGCTCGCCGGCAACACCACGACCGGGAACCTCGTCGGCGGGATCGAGGTCAGCGGAGCGCTCGCGGAGAGCCTCTCGTGGCCGGGGTCGGGGGCGCAGCCCCCGTGGGTCGTCGGCGGCTTCGGCCTGCGGGTGCCGAGCGGTGTGACGATGACGCTGCCCGCCGGGGGCGTGCTGAAGGCCGAGGAGGGCGCGGCGTTGACGGTCGCCGGGACGTTGCGGGCGACGGGCACGGCGTCGTCGCCCGTCACGCTCACGGCCTACCGCGACGACTCGGTCGGCGGCGACACCAACGCGGACGGCGCCGCGTCGAGCCCGGTCGTCAGCTGGCGCGGGGTCGTCGACGCCGGCGGTGCCGTCACCCTGACCTCCACCACCGTGAAGTTCGCGGCACCGGACGCGCCCCTGCGGCCGAGCACGTTCCGGGACCCCGGGGCGGGGACGCGCGCCTTCACCCCGCTGTTCACGACCACGTACACCGGGATCTCCAGCTTCGCGGTCGACGAGCGCTCGAACGTGTTCTACGGCGGGTCCCCGGAGGCGCTGACGAAGTACGACTTCGCGACCGGAAGCACGGCGACGATCCTGCCTCCGGGGGCTGGGGGGGCACACGTGTCCGTGTTCCCCGACGTCATCACCTTCCTGGGCGGTCCGGGGATCGTGCAGCAGCGCGGACCGGACAAGGTCGTCCGCACCCTCGGCGACTTCAGCGACTTCCTGCGGGCGACGCAGCCGACCGCGGGCTTCTCCTACGGGTTCCAGGGCATCCCGGCGGAGTGCGTCGCGCAGGCTCCCGGCGTCCTCAGCCCGTACACCAGGGAGTCGTCGTCGCACGTGGCCGCGACGGCCACCACGGCGGACGGCGTGTACGTGCTCGACTCCGGCGCGCAGTCGGTGCTCCGGATGGACGCCGCCGGGGACACCTCGCTCGTCGCGACGATCCCCCCGAGGGAGCTGAGCTACAGCCCGAACGTCTTCGACGGCTCCGGGGACATCCCGTGCGCCCAGGGCTACACGTACCACGCGTGGAACAGCCTCGAGGACCTGGCGGTGGGCCCCGGCGGCTACCTCTACGTCACGACGACCGACGGGAACGAGTGGCTCAGTCCCTCGGACCTCCTGCTGCGCATCCACCCGGTGACGGGCGAGATCGTCACCATGCGCACCGACCTGGGGGTGCCGCTCTGCGTGACCGTGGCACCCGACGCGACGGTCTACACCTGCAAGCGGTTCGGGGCGGCGGTCGACGTGAACCGGCCGGGAGCCGTCTACCGGCAGCTGATGCAGGCGCACGTCCCGGTGGGCGCCGACTGGAACGCCGGGCGGCTGTTCGTCGGCCTCGCGGGGTGGAGCGGGGAGGACCCGAGCATCTCCTGGGTCAGACCATGACGCGCGACGCCCGGTCCGGCGCACCGGTGTGACGGAGGCCTGGCTCGCGGCCGCCCGAGACGTGATGCACCTGCAGGTCGCGGACGGCACCGCGGCGACGCTCGACCCCCTCGCGGTCGACGGCACGCACGCGACGCTGCGCATCGAGTCCGGCGCGTCGCGCTACGTGCTCAAGCTGGCTGCCGCCGCCGCCCGCCCCGGCCTCGACTACGCGCGCACGGCGACGGCCCAGGAGCTGGCCCGTCGTGCGGGCGTCCCGGTGGCGGAGGTCGTGGCGTCCGGGTACGTCGGCGACCTGCAGTACCTCCTGCAGGAGGAGGTGGAGGGCCTCGAGTGGCGGGCGGTACGGCCGCTGCTCGGCCCGGCGGAGCAGGCGGACGCGTCGGCGCAGATCGCCTCGGCGCTCCTGGCGCTCCAGTCGGTGCAGCTGCCGACGTTCGGCGCCCTGGACGTACCTCCAGCGCCGGACGGCGTCGTCGGGGCGCTGCGAGAGAGGATCGCCCTGCGGATCCCCGCCGGACCGAAGGCGGACGTGGCCGAGCGCGTCCTGCACCGGCACGCGGCCCTGTTCGACGAGCCCGTGGCGCCGACGCTCACCCACGACGACCTCCACCACGCCAACCTGCTCTTCCGTGCGGGACCCGACGGCTGGCGCCTGGCCGCGGTGCTCGACTGGGACAAGGTGTGGGCCGGTCCTGCGGAGTCGGACCTGGCACGGATGGCGTTCTGGGACGACATGACCGACGCCGCGTTCTGGTCGGTCTACCGGGCGAGCGTCCCGCCGGCACCGGGATGGGCCGGGCGCGCGCTGGTCCACCAGCTGCTGTGGTGCCTCGAGTACGACGTGCCGACCGACCGGCACCGGCGCGACACCGCCCGGCTGGTCGCTGCCCTGGAGTAGCGCGCTACAGTCCGACGGTGACATTCGAGGTCGCACCGGAGGCGTACGGCCGGTTCATGGGCCGGTTCTCCGAGCCGCTCGCGCAGCAGTTCGCAGGGGCCCTCGACGTCCGGGACGGTCTCGCGCTCGACGTCGGCTGCGGCCCGGGCGCCCTGACCGCGCAGCTCGTCGAGCGCCTGGGCGTGGACGCCGTCACTGCCGTGGACCCCTCCGAGTCGTTCGTGACGGCTGCTCGTACCCGGTTCCCCGGTCTGCGGATCGAGGCCGCGGTGGCGGAGAGCCTGCCGTTCCCGGACGACACGTTCCACCTCGTGGCCGCCCAGCTCGTCGTGCACTTCATGCCCGAGCCCGTGGCCGGGCTCGCGGAGATGGCCCGGGTGACCCGACCAGGTGGCACGGTCGCCGCCAACGTGTGGGACCACGCCGGGACGGGTGACCCGTTGCGACTGTTCCGGCGAGCCGCACGAGACCTCGACCCGTCCGCTCCGACGGAGTCGCAGATGCCGGGCACGCGCGAGGGGCACCTCGCGGAGCTGTTCGCAGCAGCCGGGCTGCGCGACGTCCGGTCCTGGAGCGAGACGGTGCGGGTCCGGTACGCGTCCTTCGACGACTGGTGGGAGCCCTTCACCCTCGGCATCGGACCGGCCGGCTCCTACGTCCGCGGCCTGGCCGATGGCGAGCGTGAGGCGCTGCGGGCGCACAGCGCCGAGCTGGTTCCCGACGGGCCGTTCGAGGTCACCGCGGCGGCGTGGTGCGCTCGAGGTCGGGCGTAGTCACGACGTCGCCGTGCCGCACGTGACCCGCCCGGCGAGCCCGGTACGCCGCCACGTGCGCGCGGTTCGCGCAGCCGTTGACGTCGCAGAACCGACGTGAGCGGTTGCGGGACAGGTCCACCAGGACCGCGTCGCAGTCGTCCGCCGCGCAGCGCTGGAGCCGGTCGTACTCGCCGGTGCGCACCACGTCGGCCATCGCCATCGCGGTCTCGACCAGCAACACCGTCGCCAGCGAAGCGTCCGGCGCGGTGCCGTGCAGGTGCCAGTCGACGTCCCCGTGGCGAGTCAGGAACGGGACGGCGCCGCCGCGGGCGAGGAGGTCGTTCAGCACGGGCGCCGCAGTGTCGCGGTCGACGTCCCAGAGCGCGGCGATCTGGTCACGCGCATCGCGGACGCCGGCCAGCTCCGCGGCGTCGCCGTCGTGCCGGGCCGTGTAGCTCCATCGCGTGTAGAACTCCGTCACGTCCTCGGTGGTCGCCATGGCGTCGTGCCCGTCGCGGCGCCTGGCGGTGTTGACCAGCTCGACGGCTGCGGCCAGGTTCATCTCCGTGTCAGGTGCAAATACCACTTTGACTCCTGTCGGCGGCCCGAGTACGGTCATGAGTGTAACCCGCCTTCACCCATGACATTCCCCATCCAGCCGGAGCACCCCTATGTCCACGACGCCGACGACCTCCCACCGCACGGTCGGCATCGTCGCGGGACTGGTCGCCGCCGTGGCGTTCGCCACCAGCGGCCCCGTGGTCAAGCCGCTGCTCGTCGCCGGGTGGTCGCCGGGGTCCGCGATCCTCGTGCGGCTCTCGGTCGCGGCGCTCCTGCTGGCCGGACCCGCCGCGTGGGCCCTGCGCGGACGCTGGCACGTCCTGCGGGAGGAGTGGAGCACCGTCCTGGGGTTCGGGGTGCTCGGTGTGGCGACCGCGTCCACCATGTACTACCTCGCGGTCGACCGGCTGCCGGTCGCGGTCGCGCTGCTCGTCGAGTACACCGGGCCGCTCCTGCTGGTCGCCTGGCGCTGGGTACGGGGACGGCAGGCTCCCACCCGCGCCACGCTCGCCGGGGCAGCGCTCGCGACGGGCGGCCTCGTGCTCGTCCTCGACCTCACGGGGTCGCTCGAGCTCGACCCCGTCGGTCTGCTGTTCGCTGTCATCTCGGCGGTCGGCAACGCCGCGTACTTCGCGTTCACCGGACGCCGGACGGAGCTCCCCTCGATCAGCCTGGCGGGTGCCGGCATGGTCGTCGGCGCGCTCACCGTGGGCATCGTCGCCGCTCTGGGCGTGCTGCCCCTGTCCGCCCCGGACGTCCGGGTGGACCTGCTCGGGGCACAGGTGCACTGGATCGTGCCGCTCCTGGTCGTGGCCACCCTGCCGACGGCCTTCGCCTACGGCGTCAGCGCGGTGTCCGTGCGGCTGCTCGGCGAGCGGCTCGCGTCGTTCCTCGCCCTGTCCGAGGTGGTCGTCGCCGTGCTGCTGGCATGGGCGCTGGTCGGTGAGGCGCCGCTGGCGTTCCAGATCGCCGGCATGGTCCTGGTCGTCGCCGGCATCGCCCTGGTCCGGCGCGGGACCGACGTGCCGGAGGTGCTCGTCGAGGTGCCGGAGCGTCGACTCCCGGCCGACGTCCGCACCTGAGCACCGCTCGGCACGCGGCCGGTCAGGCCGCCTTCTCATAGCCGGCTCGCGGCGATCGTCCGTCGACGGTCGCGCCGTCGGGGACGATCTGGTCGGCGGCCACCGCCGCTCGCGGAGCAACGGTCACCCGCTGCCCGAGGCGTGCACCCACACCGATCCGCGCACCGCCCGCCACACGCGTCCCCGCTCCGAGGTGCACGTTGCTGCCGACGACCGCACCCGGTCCGACCACCACGTCGGCGTCGACCCAGCTGCCCTCTCCGACACGCGCGTCGCGGCCCACGACCGCCCCGGCCTCGACGTACGCGGTCGGTGCCAGCCAGGCCTCCTCGTGCACCCGCGCCGCGGGCGAGACGAGCCCGCCGCCGTTGACGTGCCGGACGTACCGGACGGTCTCCCCGCGGTCGTCCTCGAACTCCACCAGGCCCTTGACCCGTCGCGACATGCCACTCCTCGTCCTCGCACACACTTCTGCACCTGACATAACGACCCGGCTGTGGAAAGGATTTCCGGAGAGGCTCAGCCGTCGGCGAACGGGCGCGCGGGACGAGCCGGCGCCGCGCCGGCTACCCCGCGGTAACCCGACCCGCCGAGCGACGTCCCCGCGGACACCGTTCGACCCGCAGAACAGCGCGCTGACCTGCAGGTTCACTGCGTCGAATACGCGGGCTGGACGGATGGCCCGACGAGCCCCACACTTGCGCCTGCCCCCCTGATGGTCCGGCCGCCGATGGCCGGGAAAGGACCCCCGGCCGTGCTGCGCACCGTCACCTCGCACCTGTCTCTGGACGTGCGCGCCCCGCTCGAGATCCTGCTCTCCGTCGCCGTCGCGGACGGCGCCCAGGACCGCACCGAGATCCTCTCCGTCCGCCACGAGGACGGGCCGCTGGACATCGCCGAGATCAAGATGCCGCACGGCGGCCGCATGCACCGCGTGCTCGCCCCGGCGGGCCGGCTCGTCGTCGACTACCAGGCCACGATCACGGGCCAGGCGGACGTGCCGGCCATCGAGGACGTCGACCTCGTCGAGTACCTGCGCCCCAGTCGGTATGCGGACTCGGACCGTCTGCTGGCCTTCGCCCGCGACCAGTTCACCGGTCTCGCCGGCGCGGAGCTCCTCGACGCCGTCGTCGCGTGGGTGAGCGGCCACGTCACGTACCTGTCGGGCTCCAGCCTGCCGACGGACGGTGCCACCGACACGCTGCTCAAGCGGCGCGGCGTGTGCCGCGACTTCGCGCACCTCGTCATCGCGCTGCTGCGGGCCAAGGACGTGCCCGCCCGCCTCGTGTCCGTCTACGCCCCCGGGCTCAAGCCGATGGACTTCCACGCGGTCGCCGAGGCGTACGTCGACGGCGCCTGGTACGTCGTGGACGCCACCCGCCTGGCGCGGCGTGAGTCCCTCGTCCGGATCGCCACCGGTCGGGACGCCACCGACACCGCGTTCCTGTCCTACTACGGCGGCCAGCTGTCGATCCGTGCGATGACCATCACGGCGGCCGTGCACGCGCCGCTGCCGGCCGATGCCGGCACGGGACTCGTCGCCCTGCGCTGAGCGGGCCGCTAGATCGAGAGCCCGACCAGGGAGCCGACCGCGTACGTCACGGCCATCGCCACCGAACCGCCCAGCACGTTGCGCAGCACCGCCCGCTTCGGGTCGGCGTCGCTGAACCGCGCCGCCACGAGCCCGGTGAGGACCAGCGCGGCCACCACGGCGGCGAACGTCGCGGGGACCCGCGAACCGCCCCACGGCGCCAGCACCACCAGCAGGGGGACGAGCCCGCCGACCAGGAACGCACCGAGCGACGCCACCGCGGCGTGCCAGGGATTGGTGTACTCCGGGGCCTCGGTCACGACGAGCGTCGGCAGGACCCGACCGCGCCGCACGGCGGACCGCTCGGCGTCGCGCTGGCTGCTCACCGACACGTACTCCCCCGCAGCCATCGACAGCGCGCCCGCGACGAGCGCCGCGATGCCGGCCACCGCGATGGTGCGCACCGGCGTGGCGGCGCCCGCGACGCCGAGCACCGTGGCGGCCACCGAGACGACCCCGTCGTTGGCGCCCAGCACACCGGCGCGCAGCCAGTTCAGGCTGCGCAGGGTGGGGGCGGGACGGTGCGCCTGGAGGACGGTCATGACTCCACGGTAGGCACCTGCGGAAGGGTTGTCATCGAAGCAAAGCCTGTCCTGACCTGCGACGATGCAGGACAGCCTCACCTACGTCAGGCGCTCTCCCGCAGGTTCCGGCGGCGTCCCTCGACCTCCACCAGCTCCGCGAACGCGGCCTGGTAGGCGGTCGGGTCCGCCTCGGCGTCCATCCGCTGCAGCCGCCCGCGCAGGTCGGCGATGTGCCGGGTGAACCCGATCTCGACCAGGCGCAGCACCACCC
Source organism: uncultured Cellulomonas sp. (assembly GCF_963527515.1). Classification (NCBI taxonomy): domain Bacteria; kingdom Bacillati; phylum Actinomycetota; class Actinomycetes; order Micrococcales; family Cellulomonadaceae; genus Cellulomonas; species uncultured Cellulomonas sp. The sequence continues at coordinate 81,223 of NZ_CAURTV010000007.1, forward strand.
CCCGGACGTAGCCCTCCAGCGACTCCGGACGGTCCTCCGGCAGCGGGGCGACGGCCAGCTCGGTGACCAGGGAGCGGACCGGCTCGGCGGCCTGCTCGATGACGGCACCGACCCACCCGGTCGACCCGCCCGAGGACTGCAGCAGCGGTCGGGCGACCGAGACGCCGCCGGCCGCGCGGATGGCCTCGTGCACCGCGCGGTAGGCCGGTGCGCCGAAGGCGTCGGACGGCAGCTCGTCGAAGTCGGCGGCCACCAGGTCGGGCCGCTGGAGCACCACCTCGAGCGCGGTGCGCTCGATCTGCGCGACCGGGTCCCGGCGGTCCGGCACCGGCATGCGGGCGACCGGCACGGGGATCGGCTCGGCGGACGGGACGGTCCGGTCCTGGCGCGCGGTCTGCGGGCGGGTCGTCGCACCCTGCACCGCCCGGCGCACCGCGTCCTGGTCGTCGATGCCGAGCCAGCCGGACAGCAGCCGGGTGTACTCGGGGCGCAGGCCGGCGTCGCGGATGCCGGCCACGATCGGGGCCGCCGCGCGCAGGGCGCCGATCCGGCCCTCGGCGGTGCGCAGGTCGTACGTGGCCAGGGTGGAGCGGATGACGAACTCGTACAGCGGGGTCCGGCCGGCCACCAGCGCACGGACGGCGTCGGGCCCCTTCGCCTGCCGCAGCTCGCACGGGTCCATGCCCGACTTCTCGACGGCGACGAACGTCTGCGCGGAGAACGACTGGTCCTCGCCGAACGCCCGCAGCGCCGCCTTCTGCCCGGCCGCGTCGCCGTCGAACGTGAAGATGATCTCGCCGCCGACGGAGGCTCCGGACGCCAGCTGCACTCCCCCGCTGGACCCCGAGTCGCCGATCAGCCGGCGCACGATCCGTGCGTGGTCGGACCCGAAGGCGGTGCCGCAGGTGGCCACCGCGGTGCCGACGCCGGACAGGTGCATCGCCATGACGTCGGTGTACCCCTCGACGACCACCACGCGCTTGTCGCGCTGCAGGTCCCGCTTGGCCAGGTCGATGCCGTAGAGCACGTGCGACTTCTTGTAGAGGGGCGTCTCGGGGGTGTTCAGGTACTTGGGCCCCTGGTCCTCCTCGAACAGCCGGCGGGCGCCGAACCCGACGGTCTCCCCGGTGAGCTCGCGGATGGGCCAGACGAGCCGACCCCGGAACCGGTCGTACACGCCGCGCTGGCCCTGGCTGACCAGGCCGGAGAGCGTGAGCTCGGCCTCCGTGAACCCCCGGCCGCGCAGGTGGCGCATGAGCGAGTCCCACCCCTGAGGGGCGAACCCGACGCCGAAGTCGGCGGCGGCCGTGCGGTCGAACCCGCGTTCGGCGAGGAACTGCCGGCCGGCCGCGGCCGCCGGCGTGCTCAGCTGCTCGCGGTAGAACTCCTCGGCCACCTTGTGCGCCTCGATGAGCCGGCGACGCTTGCCCGGCTCCTCGCCGGGCCGCGGCGCGCCGCCCTCCTCGTACCGCAGCTGGAGCCCGACCTTGCCGGCCAGGTACTCGACCGCCTCGGAGAAGCCCAGCCCGTCGACCTTCTGCACGAAGTCGATGACGTCACCGCCCTCGCCGCAGCCGAAGCAGTGGTACCGGCCGACCTGGGGGCGCACGTGGAAGGAGGGGGAACGCTCGTCGTGGAACGGGCACAGCCCCTTCATCGAGCCGACGCCCGCGGACCTCAGCGTGACGTGCTGGCCGACGATCTCCTCGATGTGGGCACGCTCGCGGACCGCTTCCACGTCCTCCCGCCGGATGCGTCCTGCCACGCGAGGAGTCTAGGCGTCGGCGCCGACGCGCCGGACCGGATCACACCAGGGCGGCGGGTCCTGCGTGCCGGGGCGGGTGGACGAGGCGCGCGTGCAGCTCGGCCGCCGAGACGTCGGTGAGCGAGGCCACCTGGTCGATCACCACGCGCAGGCGCGCGGCGTCGTCCGCGGCCTCCACCCAGTCGGCCGCGAACGGCGGCTCCAGGGCGATCGGGGCTCGCTCGGAGAGCACGTGCACGAGGTCGACCAGGACCTCGCGCTGGCGGTGGTAGAGCGGCTCGAGCTCGCGCGGGGCCATGACGTAGGTGACCGCGAGGCCCTTGAGCACGAGGATCTCGGCCAGCGTCTCGTGCGGCACGATCAGGTCGGCCGCGTAGCGGGTGAGCGGGCCAGGACCGTACTGCTCCCGGGTGGCCAGCTGCGACGCCTTGGCGAAGCGGCCGATGAGCTGGCTGGTGGAGTCCTTGAGCGAGGCCAGCGCGGCGCGTGACCCGTCGAACCCGGGCCGCCAGAGCTGCGCGTCCACCAGCCGGTCCATGGCCTCCTGCAGGCCGTCCGCGGTCACCGCGTCCCCGTACCAGGTCTGCACGGCCTCGACCACGCGGTCGCGCTCCTGCGGCACGCTGAGGACCTCGAGGTCGAGCCGGCCACCCACGACGGCGTCCTCGACGTCGTGCACGGAGTACGAGATGTCGTCCGCCAGGTCCATGACCTGCGCCTCGAGGCACTTGCGGCCGTCCGGGGCCTGCTCGCGCAGCCAGGTGAACACGGGCAGGTCGTCCTCGTAGACGCCGAACTTGTGGGTCGGCCGCCCGCTCGCGGCGCTCACCGGACCCTGCAGGTGGCGCCAGGGGTACTTCACCGAGGCGTCGAGGCTGGCGCGCGTGAGGTTGAGGCCGACCGCGCGCCCGTCCGGGGCGACGACCTTGGGCTCCAGGCGGGTGAGCAGCCGCAGCGTCTGCGCGTTGCCCTCGAACCCCCCGATGTCCTTGGCCAGGTGCGCCAGCGCACGCTCGCCGTTGTGGCCGAACGGCGGGTGGCCCAGGTCATGAGCGAGGCAGGCGGTGTCGACGATGTCGGGGTCGCAGCCGAGCGCCTTGCCGATCTCCCGGCCCACCTGCGCCACCTCGAGGGTGTGCGTCAGTCGGGTGCGCACGAAGTCGTCGGACGACGGGCCCAGCACCTGCGTCTTGGCACCCAGCCGGCGCAGCGCCGAGGAGTGCACCAGCCGGGCCCGGTCGCGCTCGAACGCGGTCCGCTCCCGGGACTTGACCGGCTCGGTGACCCAGCGCTCCCGGTCGGCGTCGACGTAGCCGTCGAGGGCTCCGTCTATCTCGTACGCCGGGTCCAGTGCGGTCACGCCCCCCAGCCTAGCCAGCGGCCCCGACGCCACGACCGGGACCGCGGCACCGGCCGTCCGTGTGAACGCGGCCCGCCCGTGCAGCGCGTCGCTGGACCGCGTCCGGCCGCGGGTGCGCCGTCCCCTACGCTGCCCATCGTGCGTACCCGTCTGACGGACCTGGCTGAGCAGGCCGGCGTCAGCAC
>NZ_CAURTV010000008.1:0-80743 GCF_963527515.1 uncultured Cellulomonas sp.
GGCGTGCAGGGCGTCGCCGCCGTTGTTGCCCGGACCCGCCAGCACCACCACCCGCGCACCGGCCACCGCCCCCCGCTGCTCCCGCAGCACCGCGGCGACCCGCACGTGCAGCGCGAACGCGGCGCGGTCCATCAGCGGGACGCCGGCCGCCAGCAACGGCTCCTCGGCGGCGCGCACCTGCGCGGAGGTCCAGGTCTGCAGCACGCACCCCATCCTGGCGGGTCGGGAGCCAAGCCGTCGGATCGCATCGATTCGAGCGCGCAGGTAACGTGCCCCGCATGCGCTTCGGACTCTTCATCCCCCAGGGCTGGCGGCAGGACCTCACCGGCATCGACCCCCGCGACCACTGGCAGACCATGAGCGGGCTGGCCACGCATGCGGACCAGGGCGAGACCTTCGAGTCGATCTGGGTCTACGACCACTTCCACTCCGTGCCCGAGCCCAACGGCGAGGCCACCCACGAGGCCTGGAGCCTCATCAACGCGTTCGCCGCCACCACCAGCCGCGTCCGGCTCGGCCAGATGTGCACGTGCATGGCCTACCGCAACCCCGCGTACCTGGCCAAGGTGGCCACCACGGCGGACATCATCTCGGGCGGCCGCGTGGAGATGGGCATCGGCGCCGGCTGGTACGAGCACGAGTGGCTCGCGTACGGGTACGGCTTCCCGTCCGCCGGCACCCGGATCGCGATGCTCGACGAGGGCGTCCAGATCTTCAAGCAGATGTGGACCAACGGCACCGCGACGCTGGCCGGCGAGCACTACCAGGTCGACGGCGCCCAGCTGGCCCCGCTCCCCCTGCAGGTCGACGGTCCGCCGCTGTGGATCGCGGGCGGCGGGGAGAAGAAGACCCTGCGCATCGCGGCCGAGCACGCGGCCTACACCAACTTCGCGGGCGCCCCGGACGCGTTCGCGCACAAGTCGGAGATCCTGCGGGGCCACTGCGAGGCGATCGGCCGGCCGTTCGAGGAGATCACGCGGTCCGCCAACTACAACGTGGTCATCGGCGCCACCGAGGCGGAGGTCGACGACCGCATCGCCTGGGTCGAGGAGCACCTGAGCAACACGGTGCCCGCCAAGGCCGCCGAGGTCGCCGAGGACTTCCGCAACGGCCCCCTGGTGGGCACTCCGGAGCAGATCGTCGAGAAGCTGCGAGAGCTCGAGAAGCTCGGCATGACCTACGCGATCACGTACTTCGCCGAGGCGGCCTACGACCGCTCGGGCATCGAGCTGTTCGAGAACGAGGTCGTGCCGGCGCTGCGCTGAGGCGTCAGTCGCGCTCGGCGACGACCACGGCCGACGCGATGCCGGCGTCGTGGGAGATGGACAGGTGGAACCGGTCCACGCCGAGCGCGGCTGCCGCGGCGGCCACCGTGCCGACCACCTCGACCACCGGCTGTGCCCCCGAGATGCGCCGCACGGTCGCGTCCTGCCAGCTCATCCCGCCGGGCGCACCGAGCGCCTTGGCGATCGCCTCCTTCGCCGCGAACCGCGCGGCCAGGGAGGTCTCCGGCATCTGCCGCTCCTCGGGCGTGAAGAGCCGGTCGCGCAGGGCGGGCACCCGGTGCAGGGTGTCGACGAAGCGCGCGACGTCGACGACGTCGATCCCGACGCCGATGATCACGCGGCGCTCATGCCGACATCACTCGACCGTGACGGACTTCGCCAGGTTGCGCGGCTGGTCGACGTCGAGCCCCTTGGCCGTGGCCAGCTCGCACGCGAAGATCTGCAGCGGCACCACGGAGAGCAGCGGAGCGAGCAGGGTGGGCGACTGCGGCACGTAGAACACCTCGTCCGCGTACGGCAGCACGTCCGTGTCCCCGTCCTCGGCGATCACCAGCGTGCGGGCACCACGGGCCCGGATCTCCTGGATGTTGGAGACCACCTTCGAGTGCAGCGAGTCCCGCCCGCGCGGCGAGGGCACGATGACGAACACCGGCTGCCCCTCCTCGATCAGCGCGATCGGGCCGTGCTTGAGCTCCCCGGCGGCGAACCCCTCGGCGTGGATGTACGCGAGCTCCTTGAGCTTGAGCGCGCCCTCCATGGCCACGGGGAACCCGACGTGCCGGCCCAGGAACAGGACCGAGGAGGTGTCCACCATCGAGCGGGCCGTCTGGCGGACGCGGTCCGCCCGGTCGAGCACCTGCTGGATCTTGTCCGGCATGGCTCGCAGCTCGGTGAGGATCTCCCCGACCTCGTCGGCGTACTTGTTCCCCCGCAGCTGCGCCAGGTACAGGCCCAGCAGGTACGCGGCGGTGATCTGGGCGAGGAACGCCTTGGTGGACGCCACCGCGATCTCCGGGCCGGCGTGGGTGTACAGGACGGCGTCGGCCTCGCGCGGGATGGTCGAGCCGTGCGTGTTCACCAGGGCCAGCACCTTGGCGCCCTGCTCGCGCGCGTGCCGCACGGCCATCAGCGTGTCCATGGTCTCGCCGGACTGCGAGACGGCCACCACGAGCGTCCGCTCGTTGACCACCGGGTCGCGGTACCGGAACTCGTGCGCCAGCTCCACCTCGACGGGGATCCGGCACCAGTGCTCGATCGCGTACTTGGCCACGTGCCCGGCGTAGGCGGCGGTGCCGCAGGCGACGACGACGATCTTGTCGACCGCGCGGAGCACCGCCTCGTCGATCCGCACCTCGTCGAGCACCAGGCGGCCGCGGGCGTCGGTCCGGCCCAGGAGCGTGTCCGCGACGGCGTGCGGCTGGTCGTGGATCTCCTTGTCCATGAAGGAGGCGAAGCCGCCCTTCTCGGCGGCGGCGGCATCCCAGTCCACGGTGTACCGGCGCGCCTGCGCGGGCAGCCCGTCGAACCCCGTGACCGAGACGGAGTCGGGGGTGATGGTCACCACCTGGTCCTGGCCCAGCTCGAGGGCCTCGCGGGTGTGCGAGATGAACGCTGCCACGTCGGAGCCCAGGAAGTTCTCGCCCTCGCCGATCCCGACGACCAGCGGGGAGTCGTGCCGGGCGCCGACCACGACGTCGGGCGCGTCCTCGTGCACCGCCAGCAGCGTGAACGTGCCGTGCAGCGAGCGGGCGACCTCGGTCATCGCCGCGGTGAGGTCCCCGGTCGCCTCGTAGGCGCGCGCGATGAGCTGCGCGGCGACCTCGGTGTCGGTCTCCGAGAGGAACACGACGCCGTCGGCCACCAGCCCGGCCTTGAGGGAGGCGAAGTTCTCCACGATGCCGTTGTGGATGACCGCCAGCTTGCCGGCCACGTGGGGGTGCGCGTTCACGTCGGTCGGGCCGCCGTGCGTCGCCCACCGGGTGTGCCCGATCGCGGCGGTCGACACCGGGAGCGGGCGCAGGTCCAGCTCCTCGACGAGGTTGGCCAGCTTGCCGGCCTTCTTCGCCGTCGCCAGCGTCCCCTCCGGACTGACCAGCGCGACCCCCGCCGAGTCGTACCCCCGGTACTCGAGCCTTCGGAGGCCCTCGAGCACGACGTCCAACGGGTGATCGCTGGCTACCTGGCTACCGACGTAACCGACGATTCCACACATGGCCGCGAGTCTACCGGGGCCCACGGGGGTCCCCGGGTGCGCCCGTCCGCGCGGGCTCGTGCACAATCGTCCCGTGCCACCGTCGCTGACCCCGGCCACGCCCTACGTCGACCTGGATCGCGACGCCTGGACGCGGCTCTCCGCATCCACGCCGCTCCCGCTGACGGACGCGGACGTGGAACGCCTCGCCGGCCTCGGCGACCCCATCGACCTGGCGGAGGTCGACGCCATCTACCGGCCGATCTCCCGGCTGCTGGACCTGCACATCGAGGCGACCCGCGGCCTGCATGCGGCGTCCAGCACGTTCCTGCGCGAGGACGTCGGGGGCACCCCGTTCGTCATCGGCGTCGCCGGCTCGGTGGCGGTCGGCAAGTCCACCACGGCCCGCCTGCTGCGCGAGCTGCTCGCCCGGTGGCCCGCGACCCCGCGCGTGCAGCTGATCACCACGGACGGCTTCCTCTACCCCAACGCCGAGCTGGAGCGCCGCGGGCTGATGGACCGCAAGGGCTTCCCCGAGTCCTACGACCGCCGGGCGCTGCTGCGCTTCGTGTCCAAGGTCAAGGCCGGCCGCCCCGAGGTCCGCGCGCCCGTGTACGACCACCTGACCTACGACATCATCCCGGGGCGCGAGACCGTGGTGAACCGGCCCGACGTGCTGATCGTCGAGGGCCTCAACGTCCTGCAGCCCGCGCGGCCGACCGCCGAGGGCACCTCGAACCTGGCCGTGAGCGACTTCTTCGACTTCTCGATCTACGTCGACGCCCGCACGAGCGACGTCCGCCGGTGGTACGTGGACCGGTTCCTGGCGCTGCGCGAGACGGCGTTCGCCCGGCCCGAGTCGTACTTCCACCGGTACGCCGCGCTGAGCGACGACGAGGCCGTCGAGCTGGCCGAGGGGATCTGGTACTCGATCAACGAGCCCAACCTGGAGCAGAACATCCTGCCCACCCGCAGCCGCGCCACCCTGGTGCTCACCAAGGGCAGCGACCACTCGGTCGAGCGGGTCCGCCTGCGCAAGCTGTAGGGCTCAGGGCTGCGTCGCGGTCGGCGGCGCCGGCTCCAGGAGCCGCACCGGGTACTGCTCGCTGCCGACCTCCTCGAGGGCGTCGAGCGCGTCGGTCACCGTCTCCTGGGGCGACCCGCAGCGGTCCGTCGGCCACACCGGCCGGACGGCGCGGCCCAGGGCGTCGACCAGCCACAGGGCGGGCGGGACGACCGCAGCGCTGGCGCAGGTGCCACCCCGCGGTTCCGACGGTCGCCGCAGCGCGGCCACGAGCTCGTCGAGATCGCCCTCGCGCCGGCTCGCCGTCAGGGCCGTCCACGTCCCGGACGAGTCGTGCAGCGTCCCGCCGGGTGCGCAGACGACGACCTCCACCGCCAGGAAGTCGTCGGGGACGCGTCCCGGCCCGGGGGCGTCCGCATGCGGGGTCCCCACCTCGGCGGTCTGGCCGGCCGAGACGAGCCCGAGATCGGCCAGGACGCCGGGTGCCATGCAGTCCGCCGTCGGCGCGACGACAGCGGTCGGGGCGTCGGCGGCGGGCTCGGGAGCGTTCGACCCGCAGGCGGTGAGCCCCAGGACCAGGGCGGCGGGCAGCACGAGGCCTGCGGCCCACCGCGCGCGCACGCCCATCTCGCCCCCCTGCTGTGTCGACCCGCGCCTCAGCACACCCCCGGGGGCGTGGATGGGCGCGGGAGCGCCGACTCCGACGTCGACACAGTCAGAGAGTAAGCACAGTCATGGGGGAAATGACCGGGTGAGACCGGATCGTTAGGCAGCGGGGTCGGATCGTGAGCGTCCTGTGACCGGAGGGGCCACCGGCATCCGGGCGAGGGGGCTCTGGTCGACCCCGTCGACCCCGCCGGCCCCGTCGGCGGTGCGCACGGCCGGCGGGAGCACCCCGCGCCGGATCAGCTTGCGGAGCACCCAGTCGACGACCAGACCGATCGCCAGCCCGCCGATCACGCCGACGACGACCGCGAGGACGGTGTTGTCGTGCAGCCAGGCCCCGGCGCCGATCCCGATGAGCGTCGAGTAGCAGCCCCACGTCAGGGCAGCGATGGCGGTGAGCCCCATGAACCGGCGTCGGCTGTACCCGACCGCACCCGCCGTCATGTTGACGGCCACGCGGCCGACCGGGATGTACCGCGCCGCGATGATGAACGCCGCCCCCCGGTTCTCCAGGGCGCTCTCCGCCCAGTCGACCGCCGCCTGGCCGCGCCGTGACCTCAGGAGCCGGAGCTGCCGAACCTTGACCCGGGTGCCGATCAGGTAGGCGATCTGGTCCCCGGACCACGCCCCGGCGGCCGCGACGAGCATGAGCAGCCAGAGGTTGGGAGTCCCCTCGGCCATCGAGACCGCCGCGAGGGCGATGACGACGGACTCGCTGGGGATCGGGGGGAAGAAGCCGTCGATCGTGGCGAACAGGTAGAGCACGACGAAGATCCACGGGGAACCTACGAGGGCCAGGGCCCACCCCTCCAGCACGTGACATCAGCTCCTGCGTCGTGCACCGAAGGTCGCTCCGCCGGTGTCGTGCCTCCACGGTAAGTCGCCCCGGGGTGCGGATGACATAGGGGTGACCCCCGGTTCATCCCTGGTGCAGCCCCCATTCATCCCGGGGTCGGACCGGGGGTCCACCCACGGGGCCTTGTCCAGTCTGGTGCTCGGTCGACCGTTCAGTCGAGCACAAACCCGAGCGCGCGGGCGGCGGAGGCGGGCGTCGGCTCGGTGGCCCAGCGCGCGCCGAGCTCGTCGGTGGCGGCCAGCGAGCGCAGCTCGGCGCGATCGAGGTAGAGCGTCCCGGCCAGGTGGTCGGTCTCGTGCTGCACGATCCGCGCGGACCAGCCCTCGACCACCTCGTCGACCGGCGTGCCGTGCTCGTCCGCGCCCGTGAGGTGCACGCGACGCGCGCGAGCCACCACCGCCTGGTAGCCGATGACGCTCAGGCAGCCCTCGTAGAACTGCGCGCGCTCGTCGTCGACCACTGCGTACGCGGGGTTGACCAGCACGCGGTACGGCAACGGCTCCCGCTCCCGGGCCTCCGCGTGCTCCGGCGAGACCGAGCCGGGGTCCTCGAGCACCGCGAGGGCCAGCGGCAGGCCCAGCTGGGGCGCGGCCAGCCCGACGCCGGGCGCGGCCCGCATGGTCCGGTGCATCACGTCCAGGAGCACGGTGAGCTCGTCGTCCGAGAGCTGTCCGTCGTAGCGCGTCGCCACCGCCCGCAGCGCCGGGTGCCCGGCCTGGACGATCGGGGCCAGACCCTCGGGCGAGCGCGTGCCGGCGTCGATGATCCAGAGCGCCACGTCGCGCAGCGCCTGGTCCCACTGCGCACCGGAGGGCACTACAGCGCCAGCCGGTGCAGGACGACGTCAGCGAGCTCGTGGGCCACGCGGTCGGCCTCGACCTGGGTGCCGGCCTCGACCATGACCCGGACCAGGTCCTCGGTGCCCGACGACCGCAGGAGCACGCGCCCGGTGTCCCCCAGCGTCGCCTCGGCGGACCGGACCGCGTCGAGCAGGTGCTCGTCGGAGCCGGCCCGACGCTTGTCGACGCCCGGGACGTTGACGAGCGTCTGCGGGAGGCGGCTGACCACGCCGGCGAGGTCCGCGATGGTCGACCCGGTGGCCGCGACGCGGGCGGCCAGCTGGAGGGCCGTGAGGACGCCGTCGCCGGTGGTGGCGTGCGCGGCCATGATGATGTGCCCCGACTGCTCGCCGCCGAGGGAGTACCCGCCGGCGCGCATCGCCTCGAGCACGTACCGGTCGCCGACGGCCGTGTCGATCGTGGCGATGCCCGCCTCGCGCATCGCGATCTTCAGGCCGAGGTTGCTCATCACCGTCGTGACCAGGGTGTCCGCGACCAGGTCGCCGTGGTCGCGCATGGCGATCGCGAGGATCCCCATGATCTGGTCGCCGTCCACCAGGGTGCCGGTGGCGTCGACGGCGAGGCACCGGTCGGCGTCGCCGTCGAACGCGACACCCAGGTCCGCGCCCGAGGCGACGACGGCGGCCTGCAGCTGCTCGGGGTGCGTGGAGCCGCACTTCTCGTTGATGTTGCGGCCGTCGGGCGAGGCGTTGATGACCACGACGTCGGCGCCGGCCGCCCGCAGCGTCGCCGGCCCGACCTCGCTCGCGGCGCCGTTGGCGCAGTCGACGGCGATCCGCAGGGTGTTCAGGGGCACGTCGATGGTGCCGACGAGGTGCTCGATGTACTGCTCGCCCGCCCGACCGGTGTCCACCCGGATGCGACCGACGGCCCCGCCGAGCGGACGCTCCCAGTCCTCGCCCATGCGCGCCTCGATGGCGGCCTCGAGCTCGTCGTCGAGCTTGTGCCCGCCGCGCGCCAGGAACTTGATGCCGTTGTCCGGCATGGGGTTGTGCGACGCGGAGAGCACCACGCCGATGTCGACCCCGAGCGCAGCGGTCAGGTAGGCGACCGCCGGCGTCGGCAGCACGCCGACGTTGTTGACGTCCACGCCCGCCGACGCGAGCCCGGCGGACACGGCGGCGGCCAGGAACTCGCCCGACGCGCGCGAGTCACGACCGACGATCGCGCGGGGCCGGTGCCCCTCGAACTGCCCGAGCGAGCCCAGCACGTGCGCAGCCGCGACGGACAGGTCGAGCGCGAGCTCGGCGGTGACGTCCCGGTTGGCGAGCCCACGCACGCCGTCGGTGCCGAACAGTCGGCCCATGGTCAGACTCCTTCGTCATGACGACGGGGCGCGCCGTGCGCACGCCCGCCCTCGCAGATGGTTGCAGACGTGCCGATGGCCCCGCAGGTCGGGAGACCGGCGGGGCCATCGGGTCGAGGCGACAGGATCAGCGCTTCGAGTACTGCGGTGCCTTGCGGGCCTTCTTGAGACCGGCCTTCTTGCGCTCCACGACGCGGGCGTCGCGGGTCAGGAAGCCGGCCTTCTTCAGGGCCGGGCGGTTGTGCTCCTCGTCGATCGCGTTCAGCGCACGGGCGATGCCCAGGCGCAGCGCGCCGGCCTGGCCGCTCACGCCGCCACCGGTGATGCGCGCGACGACGTCGAAACGACCCTCGACGTCGACGAGCTTGAACGGGGAGTTCACGAGCTGCTGGTGCACCTTGTTCGGGAAGTAGTCCTCGAGCGTGCGCCCGTTGACCTTCCACTGACCGGTGCCGGGGACCAGGCGCACACGCGCGATGGCCTCCTTGCGACGGCCGAGCGCGTTCGCCGGTGCCGTGATGCTCTGACCACGGCCGGTGGGGGCTGCCGTCTCGGAGGTGTAGCTGGTGGGGGTGTCATCGCCCTCGAGGTCGATGTCGACCGTGGTCTCTGCCACTGGTGTCCTCGCGTCCTTGTTCTCTGCGCTCAGCCGGCTCACGCCTGCTGAGAGACCTGGGTGATCTCGAAGGGCTTCGGCTGCTGCGCCGCGTGCGGGTGCTCGGCACCGGCGTAGACCTTGAGCTTGGTGAGCTGCTGACGCGCGAGCGAGCTCTTGGGGAGCATGCCGCGGACAGCCTTCTCGATCGCGCGCTCGGGGTGCTTCTCCAGGAGGTCGGAGTAGGCCACGGCCCGCAGACCACCCGGGTATCCGGAGTGGCGGTACGCGAGCTTGTTCTCGCGCTTGTTGCCGGTCAGTGCCACCTTGGCCGCGTTGATGACGATGACGAAGTCACCGCCGTCGACGTGGGGGGCAAAGGTTGCCTTGTGCTTGCCGCGCAGCAACGTGGCCACATGTGTGGCCAGGCGACCCAGGACGACATCGTTCGCGTCGATGATGTGCCAGGTCCGCTCGACGTCGCCGGGCTTCGGTGTGTACGTGCGCACGGTCGTCAGCCTTCGTTTCGTTGCGAATCTTGTCGTGGCGGGCCTCCGCAGGATGCGGGTCCGCCGATGCATGCTTCGTCGGCTTCCGGGCGGCGAGCGGGAACGCACCAGCCCTGCCGTTCTGGCTCGGTGCTGAGAAGGCACCGGCGCTGGAACGGGGACGCACAACGACTCACCAGATTACCTGCCGCTGGCCGAGAGGGTCAAAACGCGGAGCCTGCCGCACCCGGTCAACCCGCCGTGGACGGGGGGCCGTGGCGTCGGACCGGCCGCAGCGCGGCCGCAGCCGCTCGCACGACGCGCTCGGTCAGGTCGTCCAGGGTGGGCGTCCGCAGCGCCCAGTGCTGCCAGTACAGCGGGACGTCGAGGTGGTTGCCGGACCGCACCTCGATCAGCGCGCCCGCGGCGATCCGCTCGGTCGCGGCCGCCTCGGGCACCATCCCCCAGCCGAGGCCGGACTCGATCAGCCCGACGAACGCCGACTGCGAGGGCACGTAGTGCACGAGCGGCGTCACGGTGCGCCGGCCCACCACGGACGCCACGAAGCGTTCCTGCAGGCCATCCTCCCTGTTGAACGCCAGCAGCGGCGCCGCGGCGAAGGCCTCCGCCCCCAGCCCGTCGCCGAACCAGCGGTCCCGCCGCTCCGGTGCCGCGACGGCGAGGTACCGCATCGCGCCCAGTCGGCGGACCCGGCAGCCCTGCACCGCACGCGGGTCGGCGGTGACGGCGGCCATCACCGTGCCGTCCCGCAGCAGGTCAGCGGACAGGTCCTGGTCCTCGCGCCGCAGGTCCAGCAGGACGTCGGGGGGTAGCTCGGCGACAGCGGCGGGGAACCACGTGGACATCGAGTCGTCGTTCACGGCCACCGGCAGCCGACGCGTCGCCGGCCGGGCGCGCGAGCCTCCGGGCGCGGGCACCAGCAGCCCCATGGCGTCCCGGCCCAGCAGCTCCACCTGCCCGGCCAGCCGCACCAGCACCTCGCCGTCCTCGGTGGGCCGGCAGGGCCGCGTGCGCAGCACCAGCACGCGTCCCACCTGCTGCTCCAGCGCCTTGATGCGCTGGCTGACGGCAGACGGCGTCACGTGCAGACGGCGCGCGGCCGCGTCGAAGCTGCCCTCGTGGACGACCGCCGCGAGGGCGCTCAGCTGGTCGGTGTCGAACGCCACATGAATGATCCTAATGGATCGACAGCAAGATGAACTGGTCTTCACAACGACGCGGACCTACGGTCGACCCGTGCCCTCCACCGCCCTCGCCGGCTTCCTCACGGCCCTGTCGCTCATCATCGCGATCGGCGCACAGAACGCCTTCGTGCTCCGCCAGGGCATCCGCCGGGAGCACGTGCTGCCGGTCGTGGCCGTCTGCGCGGGTGCCGACGCGCTCCTCATCGCCGCCGGGATCGCCGGGCTCGGGGCGCTCGTCACCGAGCATCCCGTCGTGCTCGCCGTGACCCGGTACGCCGGCGCCGCCTTCCTGCTCGTCCTGGCGGCCGCCGCCGCGCTGCGGGCCCGGCGCCCCGAACGTCTCGACCCCGCGGCGGACGGCCCGGCCGCGCTGGGCGCCGTCCTGTCGACCTGCCTGGCGCTCACGTTCCTCAACCCGCACGTCTACCTCGACACCGTGGTGCTCCTGGGCTCGCTCGCCCACCAGCACGACCCCGCCGCCTGGGTGTTCGGCGCCGGAGCGGTGACGGCGAGCGTGGTGTGGTTCACCGCGCTCGGCTTCGGGGCGACGTACCTGCGGCCCGTGTTCGCACGCCCGCGCGCGTGGCAGGTGCTCGACATCGTGATCGCCGTGATGATGGCGACCCTGGCCGTCCTGCTGCTGGTCTGAGCCTCAGCGCACCCGGTCCACCCGGCCGGCGTCCCACACCGGCTCGGGCGTCTCGACCACGTCCCCGTCGGCGCCGAACACGAGGAACCGGTCGAACGTCCGCGTGAACCAGCGGTCGTGCGTGACCGCGAGCACCGTGCCCTCGAACGCGGCCAGCCCGGTCTCCAGGGCCTCCGCGGAGTGCAGGTCCAGGTTGTCGGTCGGCTCGTCGAGCAGCAGCAGGGTCGCTCCCCCGAGCTCGAGCAGCAGGATCTGCAGACGCGCCTGCTGACCGCCGGAGAGCGTCTCGTACCGCTGCTCGGCCGCGGAGACCAGCTCGTACCGGTCGAGCGCCTTGCTGGCCTGCTCCCGGCCCAGTCCCGCCCGGTGACCCTCGCCGCGGTGCAGGATCTCCAGCAGCGTCCGACCGACGAGCTCGGGGTGCCCGTGGTTCTGCGCGAACCACCCCGGTCGCACCCGCGGACCGAGCACGACCCTGCCGGTGTGCCGCACCGGCTCGACCGGCAGGTCGTCCGCCGGTTCGTGCTCCGGCGACGGGTCGCTGCCGCCGGCGGCCAGCAGGCGCAGGAAGTGGGACTTGCCCGACCCGTTGGAGCCGAGCACGGCGACGCGCTCGCCGAACCAGACCTCGAGGTCGAACGGGTGCATGAGCCCCGTGAGCTCCAGGCCGGTCGCGACGACGGCGCGCTTGGCGGTGCGGCCGCCGCGCAGGCGGACCTTGACGTTCTGCTCCCGTGCGAGCAGCGTCGGCGGACCGGCGTCCTCGAACTTGCGCAGCCGGGTCTGCGCGGCGGAGTACCGCGAGGCGAGACCGTCGTTGAAGGCGGCCTTCGTGCGCAGGGTGAGCACCAGGTCCTTGAGCTTCGCGTGCTCCTCCTCCCACCGGCGCAGCAGCTCCTCGAGCCGCGAGCGTCGGTCCTCACGGGCCTCGTGGTACGTGGCGAAGCCGCCGCCGTGCACCCAGACGGCTGCCCCGTTGATCCCGGGCTCGAGGGTCGCCACCTGCGTGGCCACCCGTGCGAGCATCTCCCGGTCGTGGCTGACGAAGAGCACCGTCTTGCCGGACGCCCGCAGCCGGTCCTCCAACCAGCGCTTGGTCGGCACGTCGAGGGCGTTGTCGGGCTCGTCGAGCAGCAGCACCTCGTCGGGACCGCGCAGGAGCGCCTCGAGCACCAGCCGCTTCTGCTCGCCGCCGGACAGGGTGCGCACCTCGCGGTGCTGCGCGGCGTCGAAGGGGATCGACAGGACGGCGTCGGTGACCCGGTCCCACCCCGCCTCGGCCTCGTAGCCGCCGACGTCCGCCCAGTCGACCAGCGCCTGCGCGTAGCGCATCTGCGACGGCTCGTCGTCGGTCTCCATGATGGCCAGCTCGGCGGCGGCCAGCTCCACCGCGGCGTCCCGGACGGCCGGCGAGGCGAGCGACGCGAGCAGGTCCCGGATCGACCGGTCGTCGTCGATGCGGCCGATGTCCTGGCGCATGATCCCGAGCCCGCCGCTGCGCCCGACCGACCCCGCGTGCGCCGCCTCGTCGCCGGCCACGATCCGCAGCAGCGTCGTCTTGCCGGCACCGTTCGGGCCGACCAGCGCGACCCGCGCACCGTCGGCGACCCGGAACGTCACGTCGTCGAGGAGGGGGCGGCCGTCGGGCAGGAAGTACCCGATGCCGCCGATGTCGAGGTGGCCCATGCGTCCAGTGTCCCCGGCGCCGACGGTCCCCGGACACCGCATTGATTCCCGTGTCGCCCACGCGTCCCCTGGCGTCCGGGCGCGCTCGGTGCGAAGGTCGGACGCATGAGCGAGACTCCCGGCACCAGCACCGACCCCGAGCTCGGCAGCGAGGGCGACACCGACCAGCTCCCCAGCGAGGACACCCTGCTGGACCGCGGCGTCGACGACCTGCTCGACGAGGGCTACACCGTCCCCGACCGCCCGCGACCCAACCACTACGGCGAGACGCCGTGGGAGGAGGCGCACCGCGAGACGATCGACCAGCGGATCGGCCAGGAGGAGCCCGAGGTCTGGGAGGCCCGGCCCCGGCCCGAGCGTGAAGAGTTCCGGGCCGGACGCCTCATCGAGGACGACGACGCGGTCGAGGCGGGGGGCACGGACGGGTTCGCCATCGACGCCGGCATCTCCGGGGGCGCCGCGAGCGCGGAGGAGGCCGCGGTCCACCTCATCGAGGAGGAGTACGTCGACGACCGGCGGTACCGGGACGACGAGGACTGAGGTACTCAGCCGCAGCAGCCCGCGGACGCCTGCAGGTCGTCGGCGGCGCGTCGGGCGCGCGTCTGCACCGCACGGGCCGCCAGCTGGTCCTCGGTCGGGTAGCTGACCTCCTCGAGCGTGAGCCCGTGCCCAGCCACCACGTGCACGCCCTCGCCGCGCCGGCGGGCGGCCAGCAGCTCGGCGGGCCAGCCCGGTCCGCGGCGTCCCTCGCCCACGGCGAGGCTGGCACCGACCAGCGAGCGCACCATGGAGTGGCAGAACGCGTCGGCCTGCACCGTCGCGATCACGAGCCCGGCGTCGGGACCGTCGACGGGTCGCGACCAGGTGAACGCCTCGAGCGTGCGGATGGTCGTCGCCCCGGGGCGCGGCTTGCAGTAGGACGCGAAGTCGTGCCGGCCGACCAGCGGCTTGGTGGCCGCCGCCATCGCGTCCACGTCGAGCCCCCGGCGGTGCCAGAGCACGTGGGTGCGCGACAGGGGGTCGCGCCGGGCGGCGTCGTCGCAGACCCGGTAGGCGTAGCGGCGGCTCAGGGCGGAGAACCGGGCGTCGAAGCCGTCCGGCGCCCGGGTCAGCGAGTGCACCACGAGGTCCGGCGGCAGGAGCCCCCCGAGGCGGGTGAGCAGGACCTCGTCGACGGGACGCGCGGAGCGGCCCGCGGACGCCTCGATGAGCCCCGCCGGGATGTCCACGTGGCCGACCTGGCCGCGCGCGTGCACGCCCGAGTCGGTGCGACCGGCCACCGTGACCCGCGGCGGCCCGTCGGTGCGCAGGACCGTGCCGAGGGCGCTCTCCAGCACCCCCTGGACCGTGCGCAGCCTCGGCTGGATCGCCCAGCCGGCGAAGCCCGTGCCGTCGTACGCCAGGTCCAGCCGCAGCCGCACAGCCGGCTCGTGCAGGGCTCCCGTGCTCTCGCTCACGGGTCCACACCGTAATCCACGCGGTCACCCCCGCCGACTCGCCGCTAGCGTGGCCCCGTGCCCAGCACCGGCTCCGACCCCTTCACCCTCGCCGTGGACTGCGGCGGCGGCGGCATCAAGGCGTCCGTCCTGGACGCGGCGGGCACGCTCCACGCCCCCGCCGTGCGGGTGCCGACGCCGTACCCGCTCCCCCCGGAGCGCCTCGTCGCCACGATCGCGCAGATCGCCGCGGACCTGCCCGCCGCGGACCGTGTCACTGTGGGGATGCCGGGGATGATCCGGCACGGTGTCGTCGTCGCGACCCCGCACTACGTCACCCGCGCCGGGCCGCGCACCGCGATCGACCCCGAGCTGGTCACCGCCTGGGCCGGCTTCGACATCCGCGCGGCCGTCGAGGAGCGGCTCGGCCTGCCCGCCCTGGTCCTCAACGACGCCGAGGTGCACGGCGCCGGTGTCATCTCCGGGACGGGGATCGAGCTCGTGCTCACGCTCGGCACCGGTCTGGGCTCGGCCCTGTTCGACGGCGGGGTGCTGGCCCCGCACCTGGAGCTCTCGCACGCACCCGTGCGCTGGGGCACCACCTACGACGCGTACATCGGGCAGGTGGAGCGTGCCCGGCTCGGCGACGGGCTGTGGTCACGGCGCGTGCGACGGGTCGTCGAGGGGTTCCGCCCCGTGTTCGTCTGGGACCGCCTCTACCTCGGCGGAGGCAACTCGCGACAGGTCACGCCGGCCACCCTGGCGAAGCTCGGCGACGACGTCGTCGTGGTGCCCAACCAGGCCGGGATCGTGGGCGGCGTCCGGGCGTGGTCGCTGGGCGTCTGACGGGTCACCCGACCAGGGCGCGCGCCTCGACCTCGTCCAGCGCCTCGAGCAGCACGCGGCTGAAGCGTGCCGGCTGCACCAGGCTCACCAAATGCGTCGCGCGCGGCACCACGACCAGCCGCCCGTCCCGGCAGGCCGCGAGGAACCGGCGCTCCTCGCCCCGGAAGTGGTCGAACGCGCCGTTGACCAACCAGACCGGCGCCTCGATCCGGGCCAGGTCCGCGAGCGGCGTCGCGACCGTCATCTCCTGCAGCACCTCCCGGGTGGCGTCCAGCGCGAACCCGCCCGCCGCCACGTCCGCGGCGCCCTCGAGGGGCAGGACCCGGTCCACGAGGAACTGGTTCAGCCGCGCGCCGCGGTCCGGCAGCCGCGCGATGCCCTGCGCACCGACGGCCCAGCCCGCGAGCAGCACGCGGTGCGGCCTCGTCGAGCAGGACGCCGCGAGCACGCCGGCCACCTGCTCGGGGTGCCGAGCCGCATGCCGGATCGCCACGTACCCGCCGAGCGAGAGCCCGACGACGAACGCCGACCCGCCGACCCCGTCGACCGCTCCCGCGACCGTGTCCACCGCCGAGTCCAGGGTGAACGGCTCCCCGGTCCGGGTGCCGTGGCCGGGCAGGTCCACGGCCACCGCCCGTCGGCCGACCCGCTCCAGCGCCTCCAGCTGCGCGCGCCACATCGTGCGCGACGTCCGCAGCCCGTGCACCAGGACGACCGGCAGGCTCATGCGACCGACTCTAGGCGGACACCCTCGGCACGCAAGAAGGCCCGGGACCACCGGGTCCCGGGCCTGCTCGGTGAGCTGTCAGATCACGCCTTGTCGGCGTCGTCCTTGGTCTCGGCGGCAGCGTCCTCGACGGGCGCGTCCTCCACGGGAGCGTCCTCGACCGGCGCGTCCTCGACCGGCTTGTCCTCGACGTTGTCGGCCTTCTTCGCCTTCGGCGCAGCCTTCGAGGCGGCCTTGGTGGCCTCCTTGACGACGGCCTGCTTCGGGGAGAGCGGCTCGAGCACGAGCTCGATGACGGCCATCGGGGCGTTGTCGCCCTTGCGGGGGCCGATCTTGGTGATGCGCGTGTAGCCACCCTGACGCTCGGCCACGGCCGGGGCGATCTCGGTGAACAGCACGTGGACGACGGACTTGTCCTTGACGACGGTCATCACGCGGCGGCGGGCGTGCAGGTCACCACGCTTGGCGAACGTGATGAGGCGCTCGGCGAGCGGACGCAGGCGCTTGGCCTTCGTCTCGGTCGTCGTGATGCGCTTGTGCTCGAACAGCGACGTCGCGAGGTTCGCGAGGATCAGCCGCTCGTGCGCCGGTCCGCCACCGAGCCGGGGACCCTTGGTGGGCGTAGGCATGGTCATTACTCCTTGAGTTCCAAGTGATGGGCTGCAGGCAGGACCGGCGTGGAGCCGGCCTGCCTAGCTCCCCGGCGTCAGTACTGCTCGTCCTCGACGAAGTCGCCCTCGTCGTCGCCGTAGTAGGCGGTGGCGGACGGGTCGAAGTCGAGCGGGCTGTCCTTGAGCGTCAGACCGAGCTCGGCCAGCTTCTCCTTGACCTCCGTGATGGACTTCGCACCGAAGTTGCGGATGTCCAGCAGGTCGGCCTCGGACCGCGCCACGAGCTCACCCACGGAGTGGATGCCCTCACGCTTGAGGCAGTTGTACGAGCGGATCGTCAGCTGCAGGTCCTCGATCGGCAGAGCGAGGTCCGCGGCGAGCGCAGCGTCGGTCGGCGACGGGCCGATCTCGATGCCCTCGGCCTCGATGTTGAGCTCACGGGCCAGCCCGAACAGCTCGACGAGCGTCTTGCCGGCCGAGGCGAGCGCGTCGCGCGGGCCGATCGCCGACTTGGTCTCGACGTCGACGACCAGCTTGTCGAAGTCCGTGCGCTGCTCGACACGCGTCGCCTCGACCTTGTAGGTCACCTTGAGGACGGGCGAGTAGATCGAGTCGACCGGGATGCGGCCGATCTCGGCGTCGAACGACTTGTTCTGGTTCGCCGACACGTAGCCACGGCCGCGCTCGACCGTCAGCTCGATCTCCAGCTTGCCCTTGTCGTTCAGCGTGGCCAGGTGCAGGTCGGGGTTGTGCACCTCGACGCCCGCCGGCGGCACGATGTCCGCGGCGGTGACCTCACCGGCACCCTGCTTGCGCAGGTACATCACGACAGGCTCGTCGTTCTCCGAGGAGACGACCAGCTGCTTGATGTTGAGGATGATCTCGGTGACGTCCTCCTTGACGCCCGGCACGGTGGAGAACTCGTGCAGCACGCCGTCGATCCGGATGGACGTCACGGCGGCACCGGGGATGGAGGACAGCAGCGTCCGGCGGAGCGAGTTTCCGAGCGTGTAGCCGAAGCCCGGCTCCAGCGGCTCGATGGAGAACCGCGACCGGTTCTCCGAGATGACCTCTTCGGTCAGGGTGGGGCGCTGTGCAATCAGCACGGTGTTGTTTCCTCTCAGCGGGCGTCCGCCATATGACGCTGCGCAGTACTACGGGCCGGTCTGGTCTCGGTCTACCTGGCCGGCGTAAGGCTGTCCGGACCGGTGCGCGTCGTCCGCGCACCGGTCCGTACGAGTCGGACGATCAGACGCGGCGGCGCTTCGGCGGACGGCAGCCGTTGTGCGCCTGGGGCGTCACGTCCTGGATCGAGCCGACCTCGAGGCCGGTCGCCTGCAGCGAGCGGATCGCGGTCTCACGGCCGGAGCCGGGGCCCTTCACGAAGACGTCGACCTTCTTCATGCCGTGCTCCTGGGCGCGACGAGCGGCCGCCTCGGCGGCGAGCTGCGCCGCGAAGGGGGTCGACTTGCGCGAGCCCTTGAAGCCCACCTGGCCCGACGAGGCCGACGCGATGACGGCGCCGGTCGGGTCGGTGATGGAGATGATCGTGTTGTTGAACGTGCTCTTGATGTGCGCCTGGCCGTGGGAGACGTTCTTCTTCTCCTTGCGGCGCGGCTTGCGCACGGCGGAACGGGTCTTGGGAGGCATTCTCTTCTTCTCTCGAGGTCTGATCGGCGTGCCCTGGCGCAAGGCGCCCGGGGCGGAGGGCTACTTGCGCCCGGCCTTCTTCTTGCCGGCGACGGTGCGCTTCGGTCCCTTGCGGGTACGCGCGTTGGTCTTGGTGCGCTGTCCGCGCACCGGAAGGCCACGGCGGTGGCGCAGGCCCTCGTAGCAGCCGATCTCGACCTTGCGGCGGATGTCCGCAGCGACCTCACGGCGAAGGTCACCCTCGAGCTTGTAGCTGCCCTCGAGGTAGTCACGCAGCGCGACGAGCTCGGCGTCGCCGAGGTCCTTCACGCGCAGGTCCGGGCTGATGCCGGTCGCGGCCAGAGTTGCCTGGGCGCGGGTACGGCCGACCCCGTAGATGTAGGTGAGCGCGATCTCGAGCCGCTTCTCGCGGGGGAGGTCGACGCCGATAAGACGTGCCATGCCTGGTGGCTCCTGAACTGCATCGGAGGTCTGCCGCACTGCCCTCCCGCGTGCTGCGGGCCCCGGCCTCCGACCGAGGGTGCACCGGCGAGTGATCGCCGGAGTGGCTGTGCGCTTGCTGGTCCCTCAGAGGAGTCCCTCTGGTGAACCGGTGGTGCTGGTCGAGCTGCTGGTCCGACGGACCGGCGTCAGGGCATCAGCCCTGGCGCTGCTTGTGGCGCAGGTTCTCGCAGATCACCTGGACGCGACCGTGCCGGCGGATCACCTTGCACTTGTCGCAGATCTTCTTGACGCTGGGCTTGACCTTCATCGCGTGTTCCTCCGCCGCCGTTCTTTCTCGGGGTCCCCCGAGGGATGACGGCGTGTTCGAGTGGCTGTTACTTGTAGCGGTAGACGATCCGGCCACGGGACAGGTCGTACGGGCTCAGCTCGACCACGACCCGGTCCTCAGGGAGGATCCTGATGTAGTGCTGTCGCATCTTGCCCGAGATGTGGGCGAGCACCTTGTGGCCGTTGGTGAGCTCCACGCGGAACATCGCGTTCGGCAGAGCCTCCACGACGCTGCCCTCGATCTCGATGACACCGTCCTTCTTCGCCATATCCTCCGCTAACTGTCGGTCCTGAGGGAATCAGCCCACACGTGCCGATCCCGCCCGGGATCGGACGGAGTCAGCGAGGTGGGATCGTGCTGGGAACATCTCTGGGATAGCTGTGGGTACTGCACGTGTAGTGCTGCGCGCCGCGAGAACCGGGCGCACACCCAACGGACGATCTTACGCCATAGGACGCCATGGACGAAACCATCGCCCTCGACGCCCGCGTGCGGTCCGCCACACCCGGACCGGGAGCTCCGGTCATCCCCGTACCGGCCGCCTCCCGGCGCGCACGTGCAGAGGACCGCCGCCCGAGGGCGACGGTCCTCCATCGGAACTGCGTCAGCTGGCGCGGCGGCGACGCACCAGCACCATGGCGGCCCCCGCCAGGAGCAGGATCGCACCGACGAGCACTCCCGGGAGCGGCGACGAGCCCGTGGCTGCCAGGACCGCTCCCCCGTCACCCGGCGCGGCCAGCACCTCGGAGTAGAACGTGGCGGTGGGCTTCGGCGAGGCGGACGGTCCGGCGACCACCTCGACGGTGGGCGTCGCGCTGGGGGTCACGGCCGGCGTGACGGACGGCGTCGGGGTCGGCGCGTCGTCGACCTCGGCGGTCGGCGTCGGCGTCGGGGTCGTCGGCACGGTGGGCGTCGGCACGGTCGGCGTGGTCACGGTCGGCGTGGGGACCGGGACGACCGGAACCGACGCGCTCGGCACCGGGGTCGGGGTGGGGGTCACCGTCGGCGTGGGCGTGGCGCACGCCGGCACGGTCACCATCGCGGAGAGGTCCCAGTGCTTGGCGGCGAACAGCGGGCCGCCGTTCTGGACCCAGCCGATGTAGTCCGTCGGGTAGCTCGGCGCCTTGCTGCCCGTGAACACGGTCGCGTCTCCCCACGCCTGGTCCTCCTGGACGCCCCAGCCGGGACCGCAGAGCGTGAGCTCCTCCGGCAGCGCGGCCGCAGCCTCCTCCAGCGTGAGGTCGCGCCAGGACGCTCCCGGCCAGGTGGTGACGAGGTACTGCTGGGTCGAGTTCTCCCAGGACGCCGGCTTCGCCGCGTCGCGCTTCAGGTAGACGTAGGCACCGGTCGTCTGCGGCTTCGCGGACTGCGAAGGCCCGGGCGACGGCTGCGTCGTCGGCTGCGGCTTCTGGTACCTGTCGTTCCACTGGGCGCCGGAGCCCGAGTCGCGGCCGTGCGCCTGCGCCGCACCGGCACCGAGGGTCAGGAGCATCGCGGAGACGCCGACCGCCGCGCCCAGCAGGCGCACCAGTCGGCTCAGACGGCGAGAAGAGACCGGGGAGGGAAGAACGCTGCGCTGCATGAGCCACCCATCACGTCGAGTGCAGGCGCGCGCTGACCACGTGCCTGCCGGAGCCGGGCACCCACACCCCTCACCGCGCGACGCTCACCGCGCGGGCCCCGGGGCGCCCGTGGCGGATCGTTCACCGCCGAGCAGGACGGTATCGGACAAACCGGTCATCCCGTGCACGATCGGCCGGATCGGCGGCGATTCGGACGAACCTGGACACAAGTTCACCTGGATGGACGTACCGGCCGGTAGCCGAGATGCGCTCAGGCGAGCGGCGCGACGGTGACGCCGAGCGCGCCGAGGCTCTGCGCCCCACCGTCGGGCGCGGTCAGCACCCAGATCCCGTCGTCGAGGACCGCCACCGTGTGCTCCCAGTGCGACGCGCGCGACCCGTCGCCGGTGACGACGGTCCAGTCGTCGTCGAGGACCTGCGTCGCCCGGTCACCGCGCACGACCATCGGCTCGATGGCGACGCACAGGCCCGCCCGCAGGCGCGGCCCACGGTCCCGGGTGCGAAAGTTCGGGACGTCCGGCGGCTGGTGCATGGCCGTGCCGATGCCGTGGCCGACGTACTCCTCCACCAACCCGTACCGCTGGCCGCCGTTCAGGCCGGCCGACTGCGCGGCATCGACCACGTCCTCCACGGCCTCCCCCACGGCGCCCAGCCGGTCCGCGGTGGACAGCGCGGCGATGCCCGCCCACATGGCTCGCTCCGTCGTCTCGGCCAGCGCGAGGTCCTCGGGGTCGGCACCGTCGAGCACCACGGTGATGGCCGAGTCCCCGTGCCACCCGTCGACGATCGCGCCGCAGTCGATGGAGACCACGTCGCCCGGCTCGAGCACGCGCGCCCCGGGGATGCCGTGCACGACCTCGTCGTTCACCGACACGCACAGCGTCGCCGGGTAGCCGTGGTACCCGAGGAACGACGCCGTCGCGTGGTGGTCGGCGATGACCCTGGCGGCCACGGCGTCCAGCTGTGCGGTGCTCACCCCGGCAGCGGCACGCTCACGGACCGCCGCCAGCGCCTCGGCCACCACCAGCCCGGCACGCCGCATGAGCAGCACCTGCTCGGGGGTCTTGTACTCGATCTTGTCCCGACCGAACACGTCAGCCCTCGCTCGGGGCGCCGATCGCCGCGATCAACCGCTCGGTGACCTCGTCGACGTCGCCGATCCCGTCCACCTGCGCGAGCAGGCCGCGCTCGGCGTACACGTGGGCGATCGGGGCGGTCTCCTGCGCGTACACGTCCAGCCGGTGCCGCACGACGGCCTCGGTGTCGTCCTCGCGCCCCTCGATCTCGGCGCGCTTGAGCAGCCGGGCGGTGACGATGTCCGGGTCGGCCGTGATCTCGACGGCGAGGTCGAGCGAGCGCCCGGCGTCCGCGAGGATCGCGTCGAGCTCCTCGACCTGGGCCACGTTGCGCGGGTACCCGTCGAGCAGGAAGCCGTCCTGGGCGTCACCCTGGGCGAGCCGGTCGCGGACCATCTCGTTGGTGACGGAGTCCGGGACCAGCGCTCCGCGCGAGGTGTACTCCTGCACGGTCCGGCCGAGCTCGGTGCCGCCCTTGATGTTCGCGCGGAAGATGTCCCCGGTCGAGATGGCCGGGATCCCGAGCCGCTCGGCGAGCCGCGCGGCCTGGGTCCCCTTGCCCGCTCCCGGAGGACCGAGCAGGACGAGACGCGTGCTCACCGGAGGAACCCCTCGTAGTGCCGCTGCTGCAGCTGGGACTCGATCTGCTTGACGGTCTCCAGGCCGACGCCGACGACGATGAGGATCGACGCCCCGCCGAACGGGATGTTGGACCCGACGCCCAGCACGATGAACGCGATGGTCGGGATCAGCGCCACGATCGCCAGGTACACCGAGCCCGGCGCCGTGATGCGCGAGATCACGTAGTCGAGGTACTCGGCCGTGGGCCGCCCAGCACGGATGCCGGGGATGAAGCCGCCGTACTTCTTCATGTTGTCCGCGACCTCGTCCGGGTTGAACGTGATCGCCGTGTAGAAGTAGCAGAAGAAGATGATCAGGACGACGTAGATCCCCAGGTGCAGGGGCGCGCTCGGCGAGGCCAGGTAGCGGGTGACCCACTGGACCCAGCCGGCGGCCGGGTCACCGAACTGCGCGAGCAGCCCGGGCACGGCGAGCAGCGACGACGCGAAGATCACCGGGATGACACCAGCCATGTTGATCTTGATCGGGATGTAGGTGCTCGACCCGCCGTACATGCGGCGACCCACCATGCGCTTGGCGTACTGCACGGGGATGCGCCGCTGCGACTGCTCGACGAACACCACCAGCGCGATGACCAGCACGACGATCGCCATGACGACGATGAACTTCGAGATGCCGTTGTCGCCACCGGCGATCGACCACATGGCACCGGGGAAGCTGGCCGCGATCGACGTGAAGATGAGCAGCGACATGCCGTTGCCGACGCCGCGCTCCGTGATGAGCTCACCGAGCCACATGATCAGGCCGGTGCCCGCGGTCATGGTGATCACCATGAGCAGGAGCGTCTGCCACGTGTCGTTCGGGATGACGTCGACGGTGCAGCCCTGGAACAGCTGCCCGCTGCGCGCGACGGTGATGATCGTCGTCGACTGCAGGACCGCGAGGCCGATGGTCAGGTACCGCGTGTACTGCGTGAGCTTCGCGGTGCCGGACTGGCCCTCGCGGTGCAGCTCCTCGAAACGGGGGATGACCACCCGGAGAAGCTGCACGATGATGCTGGCCGTGATGTACGGCATGATCCCGAGCGCGAACACGGACAGCTGCAGCAGAGCTCCGCCGCTGAACAGGTTCACCAGACCGAGCAGGTCGTTGCCCGACGTCTGCTCGATACACGCCTGCACGTTCGGGTAGGAGACCCCCGGCGTCGGCAGGAACGAGCCGACGCGGAAGAGCACCATGATCCCGATGGTGAAGAGCAGCTTGCGCCGCAGGTCGGGCGTCCGGAACGCCCGCACGAATGCGCTGAGCACCTGTCCTCCTGGGCCGCCGGAGCGGCATCACGTACGACCGGTCCGTCCCGGCCGTGCAGCCCGCGACGAGTCGCGAGCACCGGGGCACCCTAACTGATGCCCGCCGACATACGGAACGGGACCGGCGGGTAACTACGCACCCACCGGTCCCGTCCCTTCGATCAGTCCTGCGCGACGCTTCCGCCGGCTGCCACGATCGCGTCCTTCGCGGACGCCGAGTAGGCGTCGACCGCGACAGAGACCTTGACCGTGAGCTCGCCGGTGCCGAGCACCTTGACGGGCTGGCCCTTGCGGACCGCGCCCTTCGCCACGAGGTCGGCGACAGTCACGTCGCCACCGTTCGGGTACAGCGCCGAGAGCTTGTCCAGGTTGACCACCTGGTACTCGACGCGGAACGGGTTCTTGAAGCCGCGCAGCTTCGGGAGGCGCATGTGCAGAGGCATCTGCCCGCCCTCGAAGCGCACCGGGATCTGGTAGCGGGCCTTCTGGCCCTTGGTGCCACGACCGGCCGTCTTGCCCTTGGACGCCTCGCCACGACCCACGCGGGTCTTGGCGGTCTTGGCGCCCGGAGCCGGACGGAGGTGGTGCAGCTTGAGCGTGCCACCGTTGCCGGGCTGTGCAGCGGCCTCGGCCGCCTTCGCCGCCGCCGCGGACACGGTCTTCTTCGGCGCTGCAGCCTTGGCCTCGGCCTTGGGAGCCTTCGCCTTCGGAGCAGCAGCCTCGGCCTTAGCGGCCTTGGCCGGCTTGTCCGCCGCAGCGGACGCCTTCTCCGACTTCGCCTTGGTCGCCTTCGGAGCGGACTCCGTGTCGGCGGCCTTCTTCTCTGCAGCCTTCTTCGGAGCAGCCTTTGCGGCGGCGGCCTTCTTGGGGGCCGTCACCTCGTCGGTGCCCTTCTCGTTCTCGTCAGCCATGGTCACTCCACCTCTTCGACCGCGACCAGGTGCGTCACCGTCTTGACCATGCCGCGGATCTCAGGACGGTCCTCCTTGACGACGACGTCGCCGATCCGCTTGAGGCCGAGGGTGCGCAGCGTGTCGCGCTGGTTCTGCTTGCCGCCGATGCCAGACCGCGTCTGGGTCACCTTGAGTCGAGCCATCACGCACCTGCCTTGGAGCCCGCCGCTGCGGCCAGGCCGGCAGCCTGGGCGCGCAGGAGCCACGCCGGGACGACGTGCTCGACCGGGAGCCCGCGGCGCGCGGCCACGGCCTCGGGACGCTCGAGGCCCTGGAGGGCCGCGACCGTGGCGTGCACGATGTTGATCGCGTTCGACGAGCCGAGCGACTTGCTCAGCACGTCGTGGATGCCGGCGCACTCGAGGACGGCGCGCACCGGGCCACCGGCGATCACGCCAGTACCCGGCGAGGCCGGACGCAGGAAGACGACACCGGCAGCGGCCTCACCCTGGATGGGGTGCGGGATCGTGCCCTGGATGCGCGGGACCTTGAAGAAGTTCTTCTTGGCCTCCTCGACACCCTTGGCGATCGCCGCGGGCACCTCCTTGGCCTTCCCATAGCCGACACCCACGGTGCCGTCGCCATCGCCGACCACGACGAGCGCGGTGAAGCTGAAGCGCCGGCCGCCCTTGACGACCTTGGCCACGCGGTTGATCGTCACGACGCGCTCGAGGAACGCGCTCTTCTCTGCGGCGTCGCGACCGCGGCCGCCGCCGTCACGGCCACGACCGCCGTCACGACGGTCGCCGCCTCCGCCGGCGGCACCCGCGGGCGCCCCGGTGTTGCTGCGCTGAGGAGCAGCCATCAGTGAGTCCTCTTCTTCGTTCGGAGGGTCGTCGTCGTCGTCACAGCTTCAGTCCACCCTCGCGGGCGCCGTCAGCCACCGCGGCGACACGGCCGTGGTACTTGTTGCCGCCGCGGTCGAAGACCACAGCGTCAAGGCCGGCAGCCTTCGCACGCTCGGCGATGAGCTCGCCGACCTTGCGGGCCTTGGCGGTCTTGTCGTCGTTCGAGCTGCGCAGGTCGGCCTCGAGGGTCGATGCGGAGACGAGCGTCTGGCCGATGCCGTCGTCCACGACCTGCGCCGAGATGTGCCGGGCGGACCGGGTCACGACGAGACGGGGACGGGCGGCGGAGCCGGAGACCTTCTTGCGAAGGCGGACGTGGCGGCGCTGGCGGGCAACACGCTTGCCCTTGCCCAGGATCTTGAGAGCCATGATTACTTACCGGCCTTTCCGACCTTGCGGCGCACGTTCTCGCCCGCGTACCGGACGCCCTTGCCCTTGTACGGCTCGGGCTTGCGGATCTTGCGGATGTTTGCGGCGACCTCGCCCACCTGCTGCTTGTCGATGCCCTGCACCGAGAAGCGGGTGGGTGCCTCGACGACGAAGGTGATGCCCTCCGGCGGGTTGACGGTGACCGCGTGGCTGAAGCCGAGCGCGAACTCGAGGTCCGCACCCTTCGCCGTGACGCGGTAACCGGTACCGACGATCTCGAGCTTCTTGATGTAGCCCTCCGTCACGCCGGTGACGAGGTTCGCCAGCAGCGTGCGGGTCAGGCCGTGCAGCGAGCGCGAGGCGCGCTCGTCGTCGGGGCGGGTGACCACGAGGGCACCTGCCTCGTCGCGCGCCACCTCGATGGGTGCGGGGATCGTGTGCGTCAGGGTGCCCTTGGGGCCCTTGACCGTCACGACCGCACCGGTGATGTCGACATCCACGCCGGTGGGGACCGGGACGGGGACTCTGCCGATTCGGGACATGGCTAGCTCCTTTCCGTCTCGGACTTACCAGACGTAGGCGAGGACTTCCCCACCCACGCCCTTCTTGGCGGCCTGCTTGTCGGTGAGGAGACCGGAGGACGTGGACAGGATCGCCACGCCCAGGCCGCCGAGCACCTTGGGCAGGTTGGTCGACTTGGCGTACACGCGCAGGCCCGGCTTGGACACGCGCTTGACACCGGCGAGCGCACGCTCGCGGTTCGGGCCGTACTTCAGCTCGATGATGAGGTTCTTGCCGACGACGGCGTCCTCCACCTTCCAGCCGGTGATGTAGCCCTCGGCCTGGAGGATCTCCGCGATGTGCGACTTCAGCTTCGAGAACGGGATCAGCACGGTGTCGTGGTGAGCCGAGTTCGCGTTACGCAGCCGCGTGAGCAGGTCTGCGATGGGGTCGGTCATGGTCATGGGGCTTCCGCCCTTCCTCGCCGGGGTATCCCGCCCCCGAGGGGGCTGGACCTACCGACGTTCGTGTTGCTTGAGTTGTTACCAGCTGCTCTTGGTCACGCCGGGGAGCTCGCCGCGGTGGGCCATCTCGCGCACGCAGATCCGGCACAGGCCGAACTTGCGGTACACCGAGTGGGGCCGGCCGCAACGCTGGCAGCGCGTGTAGCCACGCACCGCGAACTTCGGCTTGGCAGCAGCCTTGTTCTTGAGGGCAGTCTTCGCCATGGTCAGTTCTCCTTGAACGGGAAGCCGAGGAGCTTGAGGAAAGCGCGACCCTCGTCGTCCGTGTCGGCCGTCGTGACGACCGTGATGTCCATGCCGCGGACCCGATCGATCTTGTCCTGGTCGATCTCGTGGAACACGGACTGCTCCACGAGGCCGAAGGTGTAGTTGCCGTGCCCGTCGAACTGCTGCGGCGAGAGGCCACGGAAGTCACGGATGCGCGGCAGCGCGGTGGAGAGCAGGCGGTCCAGGAACTCCCAGGCCCGGTCACCACGGAGGGTGACGTGGGCGCCGATGGGCATTCCCTCACGCAGCTTGAACTGCGCGATCGACTTGCGAGCCTTGGTGACCTGCGGCTTCTGGCCCGTGATCTGGGTCAGGTCGCGGATCGCGCCCTCGATGAGCTTGGAGTCCTTGGCGGCCTCGCCGACGCCCATGTTCACGACGACCTTCACCAGGCGTGCGACCTGGTTGATGTTCTCGTGACCGAACTGCTCGAACAGAGCGGTGCGGATCTCGTCGTTGTACTTGGACTTCAGGCGCGGGAGCGCCGGAGCCGTGAGAGTCGTCTCGGTCATCAGATGTCCTTACCGGAGCGCTTGGCGACGCGGACCCGAACGGTGCGGGTACGGCCGTCGCGCTCGACCTGCTCGGTGCGGTAGCCGACCCGGGTGCCCTTCTTGGTCTCCGGGTCCACGAGCATCACGTTGCTGATGTGGATGGGCGCCTCGATCGTCTCGATGCCGCCGGTGCGCGTGCCGCGCTGCGTCTGGCCGGCCTTCACGTGCTTCTGCACGCGCTGGACGCCCTCGACGACGATCCGCTGCGACTCGACGAGAACCTCGAGGACGCGACCGGTGCTGCCCTTGTCGCGGCCCGAGATGACGAGGACGAGGTCGCCCTTCTTGATCTTGGCCATGGTCAGAGCACCTCCGGTGCCAGCGAGATGATCTTCATGAACTTCTTGTCGCGCAGCTCGCGGCCCACCGGGCCGAAGATGCGCGTGCCACGGGGCTCCCCGTCGTTCTTGAGGATCACTGCGGCGTTCTCGTCGAACTTGATGTAGGAACCGTCCGGACGGCGGCGCTCCTTGCGGGTGCGCACGATGACAGCCTTGACGACGTCGCCCTTCTTGACGTTTCCGCCGGGGATGGCGTCCTTGACGGTGGCGACGATGACGTCACCGATGCCTGCGTAGCGACGGCCGGAGCCGCCGAGCACACGGATGCAAAGGATCTCCTTGGCACCAGTGTTGTCGGCGACACGAAGTCGCGACTCCTGCTGGATCATTACCTGCTCCTGTCGTCTGGCGGGTTCTCGGATCGGATGGCCCGAGCCTGGCCGAACGGGTAGTTGCCGTGATGCACACGTCGCGCCGGGTGTCGTCTTACGAGCGGCACCCGGCGCCCGTGGGCAACTGGGGGTCGTACGGGAACTGCTGGGACTACTTGGCCTTCTCCAGGACCTCGACCAGGCGCCACCGCTTGGTGGCGCTCAGCGGCCGGGTCTCCATGATGACCACGAGGTCGCCCACGCCCGCCGAGCTCAGCTCGTCGTGCGCCTTGACCTTGCTCGTGCGCCGGATGACCTTGCCGTAGAGCGGGTGCTTGACCCGGTCCTCGACCTCGACCACGACGGTCTTCTCCATCTTGTCGCTGACCACGTAGCCGCGGCGCGTCTTGCGGTCGCCGCGCTTCTCAGCAACCGCGGTCGTCTTCTGGTTCTTCTCGTCAGTCATCGCTATCACTCGCTCGCGCTCGGGGCGGTACGGATGCCGAGCTCGCGCTCACGCAGGATCGTGTAGATCCGCGCGATGTCGCGACGAACGGCCTTGAGACGCCCGTGGCTCTCGAGCTGGCCGGTCGCGGACTGGAAGCGGAGGTTGAACAGCTCCTCCTTGGACTTCTTCAGCTCAGCGACAAGCTTCTCGTCGTCGAAGGTGTCCAGCTCGCTGGGAGCCAGCTCCTTGGTGCCGATAGTCATCAGTTACCACCCTCGCGAACCACAAAACGTGTCTTCATCGGGAGCTTGTGCTGCGCGCGGCGCATGGCCTCGCGAGCCAGAGGCTCCGGGACGCCGGCGAGCTCGAAGAGAACTCGACCGGGCTTGACGTTGGCGATCCACCACTCGGGCGAACCCTTGCCGGAACCCATGCGGGTCTCGGCAGGCTTCTTGGTGAGGGGACGGTCCGGGTAGATGTTGATCCAGACCTTCCCTCCACGCTTGATGTGGCGGGTCATGGCGATACGAGCAGCCTCGATCTGCCGGTTGGTGACGTAGGCGGGCTCGAGAGCCTGGATGCCGTACTCACCGAAGGAGATCGCGGTACCACCGGTCGCGGCGCCGGAGCGCCCCGGGTGGTGCTGCTTGCGGTGCTTCAGCCTGCGCGGGATCAGCACGGTCAGGCCTCCGTTCCACTGTCGGGGGTCGTCGCTGCCGGGGCAGCGGCGGCCTCAGGAGCGGCTGCCTCAGGGGCGTCCGAGCGCTCACGACGAGGAGCACCTGCGCGCGGACCGCGGTCCGAGCGCTCGCCACCGGGGCGGTCCGTCCGCGGGCCACGAGCCGGCCGCGAGGGCTGGGTCGCCTGCTCGCGAGCAAACTCCTTCTCGGTCATGTCGCCCTTGTAGACCCACACCTTGACGCCGATGCGCCCGAAGGTGGTGCGAGCCTCGAAGAAGCCGTAGTCGATGTTCGCGCGGAGCGTGTGCAGGGGCACACGGCCCTCGCGGTAGAACTCCGTGCGGCTCATCTCCGCGCCGCCGAGGCGGCCGGAGACCTGCACGCGGATGCCCTTGGCACCGGCGCGCTGGGCCGACTGGATGCCCTTGCGCATGGCGCGGCGGAACGAGACGCGGCTCGCCAGCTGCTCGGCGATGCCCTGGGCGACCAGCTGAGCCTCGATCTCGGCGTTCTTGACCTCGAGGATGTTCAGCTGGACCTGCTTGCCCGTGAGCTTCTCGAGCTCGCCGCGGATGCGGTCGGCCTCCGCGCCACGACGCCCGATGACGATGCCCGGGCGGGCGGTGTGGATGTCGACGCGAACGCGGTCACGCGTGCGCTCGATCTCGACCTTGGCGATGCCGGCACGCTCGAGGCCCGTGGCCATGAGCTTGCGGATCTTGACGTCCTCGCCCACGTAGTCGCGGTAGCGCTGACCCGGCTTCGTCGAGTCGGCGAACCAACGCGAGCGGTGGTCGGTGGTGATGCCCAGGCGGTACCCGAGCGGGTTGACTTTCTGTCCCACTATCGGGCCCGTCCCTTCGTCTCGCGCTCAGCGACGACCACGGTGATGTGGCTCGTGCGCTTGAGGATCTGGCTGGCCCGCCCCTGTGCCCGCGGACGGAACCGCTTGAGCGTCGGACCCTCGTCGACGAACACCTCGGAGATGTAGAGGTCCGCCTCGTCCAGACGCTCGTTCGACCGCTTGGCGGCCTCCCGAGCGTTGGCGATCGCGCTCTCCACAACCTTGAGCACCGTCTCCCCCGCGGCCTGCGGTGCGAACTTCAGCACCGATACGGCCTCGCCGGCCTGCTTGCCACGGATGAGGTCCACGACGCGCCGGGCCTTCTGGGGCGTGACGCGGACGAACCGCGCCTTCGCCTTGGCTTCCATTGCTGTCCTGCCTTCTTGTCTCTGCCGGTGAGGGCGTCGCCTGGCTGACCCGGGGGTCAGCGGCGACGGCCCTTCCGGTCGTCCTTCTCGTGGCCGCGGAACGTCCGCGTCGGGGCGAACTCGCCGAGCTTGTGCCCGACCATCGACTCCGTCACGAACACCGGGGTGTGCTTGCGTCCGTCGTGCACCGCGAACGTGTGGCCGAGGAAGTCCGGCGTGATGACCGAACGGCGCGACCACGTCTTGATGACGTTCTTCGTGCCGGCGGTGTTCTGGACGTCGACCTTCTTCTGCAGGTGACCGTCGACGAACGGGCCCTTCTTCAGGCTACGTGGCATCTCAGGCTCCTATCAGCGCTTGTTCTTGCCGGTGCGCCGACGGCGCACGATGAGCTTGTCGCTCGGCTTGTTCGGACGGCGGGTACGGCCTTCGGCCTGGCCCCACGGGCTGACGGGGTGACGTCCACCGGACGTCTTGCCCTCGCCACCACCGTGCGGGTGGTCGACCGGGTTCATGGCGACACCACGGACGGAGGGGCGCTTGCCCTTCCACCGCATGCGGCCGGCCTTGCCCCAGTTGATGTTGGACTGCTCGGCGTTGCCCACCTCGCCGACCGTCGCGCGGCAGCGCAGGTCGACGTTGCGGATCTCACCGGACGGCATGCGCAGCTGCGCGTAGGCACCGTCCTTGGCGACGAGCTGCACGGACGCCCCAGCCGAGCGGGCGATCTTCGCACCTCCACCGGGCCGCAGCTCGATGGCGTGGATGACCGTACCGGTCGGGATGTTGCGCAGCGGCAGGTTGTTGCCGGGCTTGATGTCGGCGCCGGGGCCGTTCTCGATGCGGTCACCCTGCGACAGCTTGTTCGGCGCGATGATGTAGCGCTTCTCGCCGTCCGCGTAGTGCAGGAGCGCGATGCGGGCGGTGCGGTTGGGGTCGTACTCGATGTGAGCGACCTTGGCCGGCACGCCGTCCTTGTCATGACGACGGAAGTCGATGACGCGGTACGCACGCTTGTGACCGCCACCCTGGTGGCGCGTGGTGATGCGACCCGTGGAGTTGCGGCCGCCCGTCTTGTGGAGCGGACGGACGAGCGACTTCTCCGGAGTGGAGCGCGTGATCTCGACGAAGTCGGCGACGCTGGAGCCACGACGGCCCGGCGTGGTCGGCTTGTACTTACGAATACCCATGAGTTCTCAGTCCTTCGCTCAGCCGACCGGACCGCCGAAGATGTCGATCGTTCCCTCGCGGAGGGTGACGATCGCACGCTTCGTGTCCTTGCGGCGGCCGATGCCGAAACGGGTCCGACGGGACTTGCCCTGCCGGTTCGCGGTGTTGACCGAGTCCACCTTGACGCCGAAGACCTGCTCGACGGCAATCTTGATCTCGGTCTTGTTCGCCCGCGGGTCGACGAGGAAGGTGTACTTCCCCTCGTCGAGCAGGCCATAGCTCTTCTCGGAGACGACCGGCGCGATGAGGATGTCGCGCGGGTTCTTGCCGATGTCGGTCACTTCGTCTCCTCCTCGGCCTCGGAGGACGTGCCCACGGCGGCGGACCCCTTGACGGGGCCTGCCAGGAACGCGTCGAGCGCGCCCTGCGTGAACACGACGTCGTCCGAGATCAGGACGTCGTAGGTGTTGAGCTGGTCGGCGACCAGCAGGTGCACCCGCTCGACGTTCCGCAGCGACTTCCACGTGATCTCGTCCTGACGCTCGACGACCACGAGGACGTGCTTGCGCCCCGACAGGTTGTCGAGCACGGCGAGCGCGGACCTGGTCGACGGCGCCGTGCCCGGGGCGAAGCCCGAGACGACGTGCACGCGGCCGGCACGAGCGCGGTCCGAGAGAGCACCGCGGAGCGCCGCGGCCTTCATCTTCTTGGGGGTGCGCTGCGAGTAGTCGCGCGGGGTGGGGCCGTGGACGACGCCACCACCGGCGAACTGCGGAGCACGCGTCGAACCCTGACGGGCGCGGCCGGTGCCCTTCTGCTTGTACGGCTTGCGCCCACCACCGCGCACCTCGCCACGAGACTTCGTGTCGTGGGTGCCCTGGCGTGCCGCCGCGAGCTGCGCGACGACGACCTGGTGGATGAGCGGGATGTTGGTCTGCACGTCGAAGACGTCCGCGGGCAGGTCGGCCGAGCCGGCCTTCTTGCCCTCGGAGTCGACCACGTCGACGGTCAGCGTGT
Organism: uncultured Cellulomonas sp.; assembly: GCF_963527515.1. Lineage (NCBI taxonomy): Bacteria > Bacillati > Actinomycetota > Actinomycetes > Micrococcales > Cellulomonadaceae > Cellulomonas > uncultured Cellulomonas sp. Next base: position 32,601 of record NZ_CAURTV010000008.1, read on the forward strand.
CACTCATGGTCACGCCCCCTTCACAGCGGAACGCACGACCACGACGCCACCCTTGGGGCCGGGAACGGCACCCTTGACGAGGATGAGACCCCGCTCGACGTCGATCGCGTGCACGGTCAGGTTCTGGGTGGTCTGGCGGTCCACGCCCATGCGACCGGCCATCTTGATGCCCTTGAACACGCGCGACGGCGTGGAGGCGCCACCGATCGAGCCGGGCTTGCGGTGGTTGCGGTGCGCACCGTGCGAGGCGCCGACGCCGTGGAAGCCGTGACGCTTCATGACACCGGCGGTGCCCTTGCCCTTGGTGGTGCCGATGACGTCCACGAGCGAGCCGGCCTCGAAGAGGGCGGCCGTGAGCTCCTGGCCGAGCGTGAACTCGGAAGCGTTCGGCGTGCGGATCTCGGCCACGTGCCGGCGGGGGGTGACCCCGGCCTTCTCGAAGTGGCCCTTGAGCGGCTTGGTGACCTTGCGCGGGTCGATCTGGCCGTGGGCCAGCTGGACCGCGGCGTAGCCGTCAGCATCGGCGGAGCGCACCTGGGTCACGACGTTCGTGCCGACAGCGACGACGGTGACCGGGACGAGACGACCGTTGTCGTCCCACACCTGGGTCATGCCGATCTTCGTGCCGAGCAGGGCCGTGACGGGGCGCTCGTTCTGCTGGGTAACCATGGAAATCAGTTCCTTCCCAGCGTCAGAGCTTGATCTCGATGTTCACGTCCGCAGGCAGGTCGAGACGCATGAGCGAGTCGACGGCCTTCGGCGTGGGATCGATGATGTCGATGAGCCGCTTGTGAGTACGCATCTCGAAGTGCTCGCGGCTGTCCTTGTACTTGTGGGGCGACCGGATGACGCAGAACACGTTCTTCTCCGTCGGCAGCGGCACCGGACCCACGACCGACGCACCAGCGCGAGTCACCGTGTCGACGATCTTGCGCGCCGAGCTGTCGATGACTTCGTGGTCGTAGGACTTGAGCCTGATGCGGATCTTCTGTCCCGCCATGGCGCTTCTACTTCCCTCTGTTTGGAACCGGCCCGTCCGACCCCCGCACTCGGGCGTGTCGCCTGTCGCGACACACCGTTGCACTGCGTACCGTGTCCGGCACGAGATCGGTGGTTGTTGTCGGGCGCCAACCGCCGGGTAATCCCGGGGTCCAGACGCCTTCCACGTGTGTGAGCCCTGTCGTGTGCTGCGCGCGCGAACACGCCGCCCTCAACTAGGCAACCTGAACAGTGTGCCAGAGTGCACGCCCGAACTCCAATCGCGTCCGTCACACCGGGCCCGACGGCGCGCGTGATCTCCCCCACGTCCGGCGCGCCCCGGCCGCGCCGCCGGTGGACCGCCCCGTCGCAGGCCGTTCCGCTACGGTGCCGACATGGTCCGCCGCCCCCCTCGCTCGCTCGGCCTCGCGGCGCTGGCCGCCCTGGCGCTGTGCGGGTGCACGTCCGAGCCGCCCCGACCCAGCTCCGCGATCTCCCCGACGCCGACGCCGTCGGCGTCGGTGACGTCCGCCGCCCCCACCCCGACGCCCACGCCCTCGCCCTCCCTCGTCCCCGGTGCACCGTGCGACCCGGCCGACGGCTCCCCCGACTGCACGGATGCCACGGGCGCGGGCGACGGCCGGTGGGTCTACCTCGAGGGCTACGCCGACTGCGTCGCGCAGCTGCCCGGCGAGGAGTACGGCCTGTGCACCGACCTCGACGGCGACGGTCGCGCCGGCTACCCCGACTCCGGCTGAGCGCCGAGAGCGCGCACGCAGAAGGACCCGGGAGCCGAAGCTCCCGGGCCCTTCCGCCAGCTCAGCCGCCCCGAGGGGCGAGCATCACTTGATGATCTTGATGACCTTGCCCGAGCCGACGGTGCGGCCACCCTCACGGATGGCGAAGCCGAGGCCCTCCTCCATCGCGATGGGCTGGATGAGGTTCACGTGGATCTCGGTGTTGTCGCCGGGCATGACCATCTCGGTGCCCTCGGGCAGCGTGATGACGCCGGTGACGTCGGTGGTGCGGAAGTAGAACTGGGGGCGGTAGTTCCCGTAGAACGGGTTGTGACGGCCACCCTCGTCCTTGGCCAGGATGTAGACCTGGCCCTCGAACTCGGTGTGCGGCGTGATCGAGCCGGGCTTGACGACGACCTGGCCGCGCTCGACCTCCTCGCGCTTCGTGCCACGCAGGAGCAGACCGACGTTCTCGCCGGCCTCGGCGTAGTCGAGCAGCTTGCGGAACATCTCGACGCCGGTGACCGTGGTCTTGATCGCCTTCTCCTTGATGCCGACGATCTCCACCTCCTCGTTCACCTTGAGCTTGCCGCGCTCCACGCGACCGGTGACGACGGTGCCACGACCGGTGATCGTGAAGACGTCCTCGATCGGCATGAGGAAGGGCTTGTCGATGTCGCGGACCGGGTCCGGGACGTTCTCGTCGACCGCGTCCAGCAGGTCCTTGACGGACTGGACCCAGATCGGGTCGCCCTCGAGGGCCTTCAGGCCGGAGACGCGCACGACGGGGACGTCGTCGCCGTCGAAGCCCTGCGCGGTGAGGAGCTCGCGCACCTCGACCTCGACGAGCTCCAGGATCTCCTCGTCGTCGACCATGTCGGTCTTGTTCAGCGCGACGAGCAGGTACGGCACGCCGACCTGGCGGGCGAGCAGGACGTGCTCACGCGTCTGGGCCATGGGGCCGTCGGTCGCCGCGACCACGAGGATGGCGCCGTCCATCTGCGCGGCACCCGTGATCATGTTCTTGATGTAGTCCGCGTGACCCGGAGCGTCGACGTGAGCGTAGTGACGCTTCTCCGTCTGGTACTCCACGTGCGCGATGTTGATGGTGATCCCGCGCTGCTTCTCCTCGGGCGCCTTGTCGATCTGGTCGAACGGCGTGAAGGGGTTCAGGTCGGGGTACATGTCGTGCAGGACCTTGGAGATGGCCGCCGTCAGCGTCGTCTTGCCGTGGTCGACGTGACCGATGGTGCCGATGTTGACGTGCGGCTTCGTCCGCTCGAACTTCGCCTTGCCCACTGGGTGTCCTCCTCAGGACTTGGTAGAGATTGGCCGACGCTTGCGGCTACCGGACGGTAGCCGTTCGACGCGGCGTCCTACGGGTCGGTTTGTGTGATGGAACTACAGGGTTCGACCTGTGGGACTACTCGCCCCGGGTCTTCTTGATGATTTCCTCGGCAACGTTCCGAGGAACCTCGGCGTAGCTGTCGAACTGCATCGAGTACACGGCACGACCCTGGGTCTTCGACCGCAGGTCACCGACGTACCCGAACATCTCGGAGAGCGGCACCTGGGCGCGGATGACCTTCACGCCCGTCGCGTCCTCCATGGACTGGATCATGCCGCGGCGCGAGTTGATGTCGCCGATGACGTCACCCATGTACTCCTCGGGAGTACGGACCTCGACGGCCATGACCGGCTCCAGCAGAACCGGGTCGGCCTTGCGGACCGCTTCCTTGAGGATCATCGAGCCCGCGATCTTGAACGCCATCTCCGAGGAGTCGACGTCGTGCGCGGCACCGTCGAGCAGGATCGCCTTGACGCCCACGAGCGGGAAGCCCGCGAGGACGCCGAGCTGCATCGCGCTCTGGATGCCGGCGTCGACCGACGGGATGTACTCGCGCGGGATGCGGCCACCGGTGACCTTGTTCGAGAACTCGTACAGCTCGCCCTCGGCGGGGTCCAGCGGCTCGAAGGTCATCTGGACCTTCGCGTACTGGCCCGAGCCACCGGTCTGCTTCTTGTGCACGTAGTCGATCTTCTCGACGGAGCGACGGATCGTCTCGCGGTACGCGACCTGCGGCTTGCCGACGTTGGCCTCGACCTTGAACTCGCGACGCATGCGGTCGACGAGGATGTCGAGGTGGAGCTCGCCCATGCCGCCGATGACGGTCTGGCCGGTCTCCTCGTCGTGCTTGACGCGGAAGGTCGGGTCCTCCTCGGCCAGCTTCTGGATGGCCACGGAGAGCTTCTCCTGGTCACCCTTGGTCTTCGGCTCGATGGCGACGTCGATGACCGGCTCGGGGAACGTCATGGACTCGAGCACGACCGGCGCGGACGGGTCGCACAGGGTGTCGCCCGTGGTGACGTCCTTGAGCCCGATGAACGCGTAGATGTGACCGGCCGTGGCGTCCTCGACCGGGTTCTCCTTGTTGGAGTGCATCTGGAAGAGCTTCCCGATGCGCTCCTTCTTGTTCTTGGTCGAGTTGAGCACCTGAGCGCCCTGCGCCACCTTGCCCGAGTACACCCGGACGTAGGTGAGCTTGCCGAAGAACGGGTGCGAGGCGACCTTGAACGCGAGGGCCGAGAACGGCTCCGTCGAGTCGGGGTGCCGCTCGACGACGAGCTCGGGGTCCTTCATGTCGTGGCCCTCGACCGCCGGGACGTCCAGGGGCGTCGGCAGGTAGTCGATGACGGCGTCGAGCATGGGCTGGACGCCCTTGTTCTTGAACGCCGAGCCGCACAGGACCGGGTAGGCCTCGGACTTGATCGTGAGCTGGCGGATGCCGGCCTTGATCTCCGCCTCGGTCAGCTCCTCGCCACCGAGGAACTTCTCGAGCAGCACGTCGTCGGTCTCCGCGACGGCCTCGAGGAGCTGGGCGCGGTACTCGTCCGCCTTCTCCACCAGGTCGGCCGGGATGTCCTCGACCTCGTACTTCTCGCCCAGGGCGGTCTCGCCGCGCCAGACGAGGGCACGCATGGTGACCAGGTCGACGACGCCGATGAAGTCGTTCTCGGCGCCGATGGGCAGCTGGATGACCAGCGGCTTGGCCTTGAGGCGGTTCACGATGGTGTCGACCGTGAAGTAGAAGTCCGCGCCGAGCTTGTCCATCTTGTTGACGAAGCAGATGCGCGGGACGTCGTACTTGTCAGCCTGACGCCAGACGGTCTCCGACTGGGGCTCGACGCCCTCCTTGCCGTCGAAGACGGCGACGGCACCGTCGAGGACGCGCAGCGAGCGCTCGACCTCGACCGTGAAGTCCACGTGGCCCGGGGTGTCGATGATGTTGATCTGGTTGTCGTGCCAGTAGCAGGTCGTCGCGGCGGACGTGATCGTGATGCCGCGCTCCTGCTCCTGCTCCATCCAGTCCATCGTCGACGCACCGTCGTGCGTCTCACCGATCTTGTAGTTGACCCCGGTGTAGAACAGGATCCGCTCGGTGGTCGTCGTCTTGCCGGCATCGATGTGAGCCATGATGCCGATGTTGCGGACCTTCGTGAGGTCCGTCAGCACATCCAGTGCCACGTGAGTTGCCCCTTGTCGGTTGGCTTGGGTGGCGCCACCGGTCCGGTCCGAGGATTCGGACCGGCGGCGCAGCGCCCGTGGGTGCCGGGATTACCAGCGGTAGTGCGCGAAGGCCTTGTTGGACTCGGCCATCTTGTGCATGTCCTCACGACGCTTCACCGCGGCACCGAGGCCGTTGGACGCGTCGAGGATCTCGTTCATGAGGCGCTCGGTCATCGTCTTCTCGCGGCGAGCGCGCGAGTAGTCGGTGAGCCAGCGCAGCGCGAGGGTGGTCTGGCGGACCGGGCGCACCTCGACGGGCACCTGGTACGTGGCGCCACCGACGCGGCGCGAACGCACCTCGAGCGACGGGCGGACGTTCTCCAGGGCGCGCTTGAGAACGACGACCGGGTCGCCCTGCGTCTTCTCACGGACGCCCTCGAGGGCGCCGTAGACGATGTGCTCCGCGACGGACTTCTTGCCGTCGAGCAGGACCTTGTTGATCAGCTGCGTGACGACCGGGGACCCGTAGACGGGGTCGATGACGAGCGGCCGCTTGGGGGCCGGACCCTTGCGAGGCATCAGCCCACCTTCTTCGCGCCGTAGCGGCTGCGCGCCTGCTTACGGTTCTTGACGCCCTGCGTGTCGAGGGCACCACGGACGATCTTGTACCGGACACCCGGGAGGTCCTTCACACGGCCACCGCGCACGAGCACGATCGAGTGCTCCTGCAGGTTGTGACCGACACCGGGGATGTACGCGGTGACCTCGACCTGGCTGGAGAGGCGGACGCGCGCGACCTTGCGGAGCGCGGAGTTCGGCTTCTTCGGGGTCGTGGTGTAGACGCGGGTGCACACACCGCGTCGCTGAGGGGAGCCCTTGAGGGCAGGCGTCTTCGACTTGTTCGTCTTCGCCTGCCGGCCCTTGCGGACCAGCTGCTGGATCGTAGGCACTACGTCTCCGTCTGTTGGATGAATCTCTGGTCGACCGGCACCCGTCACCCTGGACGGCCGGCATGGTCGAGGATCGTCGCCCGTCGCGCGACTACCTCGCAGTTCTTGCGTCCCGTACCGACCCCCGCGCCCGGGCGTGTCGCCCCGGTCCTCCGCACCGCTGTCCGCAAGGTTGCCTTGGCGGAGAGACGGCGCGGTGGAGAGAGACCACCCGATGCCCCCGGACCCGCCATCCTGGACTGAGTCCAGGACCAAGGCGTCCACCGAGTGCATGCGCGAGAGCCCGACGGCGCGGGCACGGTGTCCTACGTTACCTGGCGGCCGCAGGAGCGTCAAAGTGACCGCCCCCACCTGGCGCGGGACACCGGTAGAACGCGGGGGCAGCTCCCACCATTCCCCCAGAGCTGCCCCGGACGCCCGAGGGGGCCCACCGCGGACGGTGGACCCCCTCAGGTCGGTAGTGCTCGAGATCAGCGGTAGTCGCCGAAGTCGATGTCCTCGAGCGGGATCGCCTCGCCGGAGCCGAGGCCCAGGGCGGGGAAGTCGATCTCGTCGTAGCCGAAGGTCGGGTACAGCTCGGCCTTGGCCTCCTCGGTGGGCTCGACCGCGATGTTGCCGTAGCGGGGCAGGCCCGTGCCGGCCGGGATGAGCTTGCCGAGGATGACGTTCTCCTTGAGGCCGAGCAGCGGGTCGGAACGACCCGACATCGCGGCCTCGGTGAGCACCCGGGTGGTCTCCTGGAAGGAGGCCGCCGACAGCCACGAGTCCGTCGCGAGCGACGCCTTCGTGATGCCCATGAGCTCCGGACGACCCGACGCCGGCTGACCGCCCTCGGACACCGCAGCGCGGTTCGCGTCCTCGAAGCGCCCACGCTCGGCGAGCTCGCCGGGCAGCAGGTCGGTGGTGCCGGAGTCGAGGACCGTCACGCGGCGCAGCATCTGCCGCACGATGACCTCGATGTGCTTGTCGTGGATGTCCACACCCTGCGAGGAGTAGACGACCTGCACCTCGTCGACCAGGTGCTTCTGCGTGGCACGCGGGCCGAGGATGCGCAGGACCTTCTTCGGGTCCACCGCACCCACGACGAGCTGGGTGCCCACGGAGACGTGGTCGCCGTCCGAGATCAGCAGGCGCGAGCGCTTGGTGATCGGGTAGGCGATCTCCTCCGAGCCGTCGTCCGGCGTGAGGACGAGGCGCCGCGAACGGTCCCCCTCCTCCACCGCGATGCGGCCGGAGAACTCCGCGATGGGCGCCTCACCCTTGGGGGTGCGGGCCTCGAAGAGCTCCTGGACGCGCGGCAGACCCTGCGTGATGTCGTCGGCCGAGGCCACGCCACCAGTGTGGAAGGTACGCATGGTCAGCTGCGTGCCGGGCTCGCCGATCGACTGGGCCGCGATGATGCCGACGGCCTCGCCGATGTCGACGAGCTTGCCGGTGGCCAGCGAACGGCCGTAGCAGCGCGCGCAGGTGCCGACGCGGGACTCGCAGGTGAGCACCGAGCGGATCTTCATCTCGGTGACGCCGGCCTCGAGCAGGCGGTCGAGCAGCACGTCGCCGACGTCGTCACCGGCGTGGCCGATGACCTCGCCGTCGATCTCGACGTCCGTCGCCAGCGTGCGCGAGTAGACGCTCGTCTCGACCTTGTCGTGACGGCGCAGGGCGCCGTCCGTGCCGGGAACCCCGATCGGCATGGTCAGACCACGCTCGGTGCCGCAGTCGTCCTCACGGACGATGACGTCCTGCGAGACGTCCACCAGACGACGGGTCAGGTAGCCCGAGTCGGCGGTCCGCAGAGCGGTGTCCGCCAGACCCTTGCGGGCACCGTGCGTCGCGATGAAGTACTCGAGGACCGACAGCCCCTCGCGGTAGTTCGACTTGATCGGGCGCGGGATGATCTCGCCCTTCGGGTTGGCGACGAGGCCACGCATACCGGCGATCTGGCGGACCTGCATCCAGTTGCCACGGGCTCCCGAGCCGACCATCTTGTAGACGGTGTTGTGCTTCGGGAAGTTGTCCTGCATGGCCTTGGCGACCTTGTCGGTCGCCTGCGTCCAGATCTCGATGAGCTCCTGGCGACGCTCGTCGTCGGTGATCAGGCCCTTCTCGTACTGGCCCTGCACCTTCGCCGCGCGGCCCTCGTGCTCCTCGAGGATGGCTGCCTTGGCCGCCGGGGTGGTGACGTCCGAGATGGCGATCGTGACGCCCGAGCGGGTGGCCCAGCGGAAGCCGGCCTCCTTGAGCGCGTCCAGCGAGGCAGCGACCTCGACCTTGGGGTAGCGCTCGGCCAGGTCGTTGACGATGACCGAGAGACGCTTCTTGTCGACGACGCCGTTCTCGTACGGGTAGTCGACGGGCAGGAGCTCGTTGAAGAGCGCCCGGCCCAGCGTCGTCTCGTACAGGAGCACGTCGCCCTCCGACCAGCCCTCGGGCGCGTCGTCCTCGGTGAGGACCAGGTCGTCGAAGCGGATCTTCACCACGGCGTTCAGGTCCAGGGAACCCTGGTCGAACGCCATGATCGCCTCGGACACCGTGCTGAACGCACGGCCGGCGCCGAGCGCCTCGTCCTTGTCGTTGGTCAGGTGATACAGGCCGATGATCATGTCCTGCGAGGGCATGGTCACCGGACGACCGTCCGACGGCTTGAGGATGTTGTTGCTCGAGAGCATGAGGATGCGGGCCTCGGCCTGCGCCTCGGCGCTCAGGGGCAGGTGGACGGCCATCTGGTCACCGTCGAAGTCCGCGTTGAACGCGGCGCAGACGAGCGGGTGCAGGTGGATCGCCTTGCCCTCGACCAGCTGGGGCTCGAACGCCTGGATGCCCAGACGGTGCAGCGTGGGTGCGCGGTTGAGCAGCACCGGGTGCTCCGTGATGACCTCCTCGAGCACGTCCCAGACCACGGGACGGGCGCGCTCGACCATGCGCTTGGCGCTCTTGATGTTCTGCGCGTGGTTGAGGTCCACCAGGCGCTTCATCACGAACGGCTTGAACAGCTCGAGCGCCATCTGCTTGGGCAGACCGCACTGGTGGAGCTTGAGCTGCGGGCCGACGACGATGACCGAACGGCCCGAGTAGTCGACGCGCTTGCCCAGCAGGTTCTGCCGGAACCGCCCCTGCTTGCCCTTGAGCATGTCCGAGATGGACTTGAGCGGGCGGTTGCCCGGACCGGTCACCGGACGGCCGCGGCGGCCGTTGTCGAAGAGCGAGTCGACGGCCTCCTGGAGCATCCGCTTCTCGTTGTTCACGATGATCTCGGGCGCGCCCAGGTCGAGCAGCCGCTTGAGGCGGTTGTTCCGGTTGATCACGCGGCGGTACAGGTCGTTCAGGTCCGAGGTGGCGAACCGGCCACCGTCGAGCTGGACCATCGGACGCAGGTCCGGCGGGATGACCGGGACGGCGTCGAGCACCATGCCGGTGGGCGAGTTGGTCGTCGTGAGGAACGCGTTGACCACCTTGAGCCGCTTCAGGGCACGCGTCTTGCGCTGGCCCTTGCCGGTCTTGATGATCTCGCGCAGCGAGTCGGACTCGGCCTCGAGGTCGAACGCCTCGAGACGCTTCTGGATCGCCGCGGCGCCCATCGAGCCCTCGAAGTAGTTGCCGTACCGGTCCTGGAGCTGGCGGTAGAGCATCTCGTCGCCCTCGAGGTCGGCGACCTTGAGGTTCTTGAACCGGTCCCAGACCGCGTCGAGGCGGTCCAGCTCGGCGTCCGCACGCTTGCGGATCTGAGCCATCTCACGCTCGGCGGAGTCGCGCACCTTGCGGCGGGCGTCGGCCTTGGCACCCTCGGCCTCGAGCTCGGCCAGGTCGGCCTCGAGCTTGCTGGCGCGGGTGTTGATGTCGTTGTCGCGGCGGTCCGAGATCTCCTTCTTCTCCAGGTCGATCCCGTTCTGGAGGTTGGGGAGGTCCTCGTGCCGACCGTCGACGTCGACCCAGGTGATCATGTAGGCCGCGAAGTAGATGACCTTCTCGAGGTCCTTCGGGGCGAGGTCGAGCAGGTAGCCGAGACGCGACGGCACACCCTTGAAGAACCAGATGTGCGTGACGGGCGCGGCCAGCTCGATGTGGCCCATACGCTCACGACGGACCTTCGAGCGGGTCACCTCGACGCCGCAGCGCTCGCAGATGATGCCCTTGAAGCGCACGCGCTTGTACTTGCCGCAGTAGCACTCCCAGTCCCGGGTGGGACCGAAGATCTTCTCGCAGAACAGGCCATCCTTCTCCGGCTTCAGGGTCCGGTAGTTGATGGTCTCGGGCTTCTTCACCTCGCCGTGCGACCAGGCACGGATGTCGTCGGCCGAGGCAAGGCCGATACGCAGCTCGTCGAAGACGTTGACGTCGAGCAAGGGGGGTCCTACTTCCTTCGCTTGCCGGTGTGCACCGGCTGAACGGAAATGTTGCTAAAGGTGCGGGCCCGCCGCCCACCCTTCACGGAAGGGCGGCAGGCTCGACGTCAGATCTCTTCGACGCTGCTGGCGTTCGGACGCCGGGACAGGTCGATGCCGAGCTCCTCCGCTGCGCGGTAGACCTCGTCGTCGTTCTCCTTCATGTCGATGGAGACGCCGTCCGAGGAGAGCACCTCCACGTTCAGGCAGAGCGACTGCATCTCCTTGAGGAGGACCTTGAAGGACTCCGGGATGCCCGAGTCGGGGATGTTCTCCCCCTTGACGATCGCCTCGTACACCTTGACGCGTCCGGGGACGTCGTCCGACTTGATGGTGAGGAGCTCCTGCAGCGTGTAGGCAGCGCCGTACGCCTCCAGGGCCCAGACCTCCATCTCGCCGAACCGCTGGCCACCGAACTGCGCCTTACCACCCAGCGGCTGCTGCGTGATCATCGAGTACGGACCCGTGGAGCGTGCGTGGATCTTGTCGTCGACGAGGTGGTGCAGCTTGAGGATGTACATGTAGCCGACCGCGACCGGCTCCGGGAACGGCTCGCCGGAGCGCCCGTCGAACAGGCGCGCCTTGCCGTCACCGCCCACGGTGCGCTCGCCGTCACGGTTCGGCAGCGTGGCCGAGAGCAGACCGGTGAGGGTCGTCTCCGGGACACCGTCGAACACGGGCGTCGCGACCGGGTTGCCGGCCGGCGACGACGCGGCGATGGCCGGGACGTCGTCCCGCCAGGACACGTCACCCTCGGCGAGCTGGATGTCCCAGCCCTGCTTGGCCACCCAGCCGAGGTGCGTCTCGAGGACCTGGCCGACGTTCATGCGGCCGGGCACACCGAGCGGGTTGAGGACGACGTCCACCGCGGTCCCGTCGGCGAGGAACGGCATGTCCTCGACCGGCAGGATCTTGGAGATGACGCCCTTGTTGCCGTGGCGGCCGGCGAGCTTGTCGCCGTCCGTGATCTTGCGGCGCTGGGCGATGTACACGCGGACCAGCTCGTTGACGCCGGCGGGCAGCTCGTCGCCGTCCTCCCGGCTGAACGTGCGGACCTCGATGACCGTGCCGGACTCGCCGTGGGGCACCTTGAGCGACGTGTCGCGGACCTCGCGCGCCTTCTCTCCGAAGATCGCGCGGAGCAGGCGCTCCTCCGGGGTCAGCTCGGTCTCGCCCTTGGGCGTGACCTTGCCGACGAGGATGTCGCCGGCCGCGACCTCGGCACCGATGCGGATGATCCCGCGCTCGTCCAGGTCCGCGAGGACCTCCTCGGAGACGTTGGGGATGTCCCGCGTGATCTCCTCCGGGCCGAGCTTGGTGTCGCGCGCGTCGACCTCGTGCTCCTCGATGTGGATCGAGGACAGGACGTCGTCCTGCACGAGGCGCTGCGACAGGATGATCGCGTCCTCGTAGTTGTGGCCCTCCCACGACATGAACGCGACCAGCAGGTTGCGGCCGAGCGCGAGCTCGCCCTCGTCCGTGGCCGGGCCGTCGGCGAGCACCGAGTTGACCTCGACGCGGGCGCCGGTGTCCACCAGCACGCGCTGGTTGTAGGAGGTGCCCTGGTTCGAGCGGCGGAACTTCGCCACGCGGTAGGTCGACGTGGTGGCGTCGTCGTTGGCGACGACGATCAGGTCCGCCGACACCTCCGTGACGACACCGGGCTTCGTCGCGACGATGACGTCGCCCGCGTCGATGGCCGCACGACGCTCCATGCCGGTGCCCACGAGCGGGGCCTCGGAACGGACCAGCGGGACGGCCTGGCGCTGCATGTTGGCACCCATGAGGGCGCGGTTGGCGTCGTCGTGCTCGAGGAACGGGATCAGGGCCGTGGCCACCGACACCATCTGGCGCGGGGAGACGTCCATGTAGTCGACGGCCTCGCCGGCGACGTACTCGATCTCGCCGCCCTTGACGCGAACCAGGACGCGGTCCTCCTCGAAGGCACCGTTCGCCTTGAGCGGGGCGTTGGCCTGCGCGATGACGTGGCGGTCCTCGTCGTCGGCGGTCAGGTAGTGGACCTCGTCGGAGACCTTGCCCTTGATGACCTTGCGGTACGGGGTCTCGACGAAGCCGAACGGGTTGATCCGCCCGTACGTGGCGAGCGAGCCGATGAGGCCGATGTTCGGGCCCTCAGGGGTCTCGATCGGGCACATGCGGCCGTAGTGCGACGGGTGGACGTCACGGACCTCCATGCCGGCGCGGTCGCGGGACAGACCACCCGGGCCCAGCGCGGACAGGCGACGCTTGTGCGTCAGGCCGGCGAGCGGGTTGTTCTGGTCCATGAACTGCGACAGCTGCGAGGTGCCGAAGAACTCCTTGATCGACGCCACCACGGGGCGGATGTTGATCAGGGTCTGCGGGGTGATCGCCTCGACGTCCTGCGTCGTCATGCGCTCGCGCACGACGCGCTCCATCCGCGACAGGCCCGTGCGGACCTGGTTCTGGATGAGCTCGCCGACCGCGCGGATGCGACGGTTGCCGAAGTGGTCGATGTCGTCGGGCTCGACGCGGATGTCGACGGCCTCGCCGGCACGCGTGCCCGGCAGCGACGGCATGTCGATGTGCAGCGACGCGAGGTACTTGATGGTGGCGACGACGTCGTCACGCGAGAGCACCGAGTCCGCGAGCGGGACGTCCAGGCCGAGCTTCTTGTTCAGCTTGTAGCGACCGACCTTGGCGAGGTCGTAGCGCTTCGGGTTGAAGTAGAAGTTCTCGATGAGCGCGCGGCCGGCCTCGACCGTGGGCGGCTCGCCCGGGCGGATCTTGCGGTAGAGGTCGAGCAGCGCCTCGTCCTGCGTCTGGACGTGGTCCTTGTCCAGGGTGTCGATGACGGCCGGGTAGGCGGCGAACTCCTCGCGGATCTCCGCGTCCGTCATGCCGAGCGCCTTGAGCAGCACCGTGGCGTTCTGCTTGCGCTTCCGGTCGACGCGGACGCCGACGTTGTCGCGCTTGTCGATCTCGAACTCGAGCCAGGCGCCGCGGCTCGGGATGACCTTGGCCGTGAGGACGTCCTTGTCGGACGTCTTGTCCGCGGTGCGCTCGAAGTACACGCCGGGCGAACGGACGAGCTGCGAGACGACGACGCGCTCGGTGCCGTTGATGATGAAGGTGCCGCGCTCGGTCATGAGCGGGAAGTCGCCCATGAAGACCGTCTGGCTCTTGATCTCACCGGTGGTGTAGTTGACGAACTCCGCCGTGACGAACAGCGGCGCGGCGAAGGTGAAGTCCTTCTCCTTGCACTCCTCGGCCGTGTACTTCGGCGGCTCGAAGCGGTGCTCGCGGAACGACAGCGACATGGAGCCGCCGAAGTCCTCGATGGGCGAGATCTCCTCGAAGATCTCTTCGAGACCAGCGGTCTCGGGAACGTCCTGCCGACCGGCCTCGAGGGCCTTGGCCACACGGCCCTGCCACTTCTCGTTGCCGAGCAGCCAGTCGAAGCTCTCCGTCTGCAGACCGAGCAGGTCCGGGACCTCGAGGGGCTCGTGGATCTTGGCGAAGGAGATACGGCGAGAGGCGGTGCGGTTCGCGATGGCGTCGGCGGTCGGAGCAGAAGGGGTGCGCGAGGCAGCCAAAAGAGGGGTCCTTCCCAGCGGATCGAGTGCACGCTGCACTGGTCCTGGCTAGGCGCGATCCCCCGGCCGGCGAGCCCCACGACGTCGTGCATTGACGACGAGGGTGGGCTCGGGTTATACGGGATCGCGGGCACAGGCCAGCGCAAAGCGCTAGCATACTCACCCGCCGTGTGAAAGTCCACCCGGCATCGACACCCCCTGGCCGTCCCCCACCGAGATGGGTGAACGACCCTGAGGCGTCCGGTACGCACGGGCTGCTCGCCCGCACGACGACGTCGTTGTCGTCGCGCACATGGTGGCACACGTGGCGGGCGGACGAAAGCCCGGCTCCCGCACCGGACGCGTCGAGGCCCGCACCCCGGGCGGGGTGCGGGCCTCGACGAGCGTGCTGGCTGCTACCTCCGTGCGACCGGCTGACCGGCGACGGAGGCGGCGATCACTTGAGGGTGACCGTGGCGCCGGCGGCCTCGAGGGTCGCCTTGGCCTTCTCGGCGGCCTCCTTGGTGATGCCCTCCAGGACGGCCTTGGGGGCGGCGTCCACGAGGTCCTTGGCCTCCTTCAGGCCGAGGCTCGTCAGGACGCGCACCTCCTTGATGACCTGGATCTTCTTCTCGCCGGAGGACTCGAGGACGACGTCGAACGAGTCCTTCTCCTCCTCGGCCTCGACCTCGGCAGCGCCACCGGCGCCGGCGGGGGCCGCGGCGGCGACCGGAGCGGCAGCGGTGACCTCGAAGGTCTCCTCGAACGCCTTCACGAACTCGGAGAGCTCGATGAGGGAGAGCTCCTTGAACGCGTCGATGAGCTCGGTGGTGGTGAGCTTCGCCATGATGGCGGTTCCTTCCGTTCGATGCCCGTCAGGCCGTGGTGACCTGCGGACGGGGGTTCTTGAGCGCCTGGGCCGGATGGCTCAGGCTGCGACCTCGGCCGACTCCTCGCGCTTGAGGCGCAGGGCGTCGATGGTGCGCACGGCCTGTGCGGCGGGCGCCGTGAACAGGTAGGCCGCCTGGAACAGCGACGCCTTGAACACGCCGGCAGCCTTGGCCAGCAGCACCTCGCGGGACTCGAGGTCCGCGAGCTTGGTGACGTCCGCAGCGGTCAGGGCGCGTCCGTCGAGGACACCGCCCTTGATGACCAGTGCGGGGTTCGCCTTGGCGAAGTCACGCAGTCCCTTGGCGGCCTCGACCGGGTCGCCGGAGACGAAGGCGATCGCCGACGGGCCCGTGAGCGCGTCGTCGAGGCCCTCGAGGCCGGCATCCTTGGCCGCGATCGCGGTCAGCGTGTTCTTCACCACGGCGTAGGTTGCGTTGCCGCTGAGCGCCTTGCGCAGGTTCTTGAGCTGCGCGACGGTGAGCCCGCGGTACTCGGTCAGCACGGCTGCGTTGGAGCTGCGGAACAGGTCCGTGAGCTCTGCGACAGCGGCTGCCTTGTCCGGCCTCGCCATGGCAATCCTTCCGATGGTGGTGCCACCGGTCGTCACGCCCCACAAACGAAAGAGCCCCGCGCAGGCGCGGGGCTCGTCAGGCAGTCCGGCGCAAGCCGAACCTTCCGGGAACTCTCACCTGCGCTGGCCTCCGCTGCTGCGGGACTTCGGGCGATCGGGCGTGAGCACTGCGTGCGCACGACACGGTCGACGACCGGCGGTCTTTGGGTGCTCCCAGCGTACGGCACCGGCGCGGGACGGCCAAATCCGTGCCCGCGCAGCTCCTGGTGGCTCGTGACAACGGGACGGCCGGGTGGGAGATCCCACCCGGCCGTCGCCGGACCTCACGAGGCGAGGATCACTCGGTGAACGGCGCCGCGAACGCGTAGACGGCGGCGGCGACCGTCACGAACGTGGCAGCAGCGACGTAGACACGGGTGGAGAGTTCCTTCTTCATGGTGATGTCCTCTCAAGAGCGTGCACGAAGACACCCGAGTCGTCGACCGGGTGGTGGTGCGCCCCGGCCGCGCGACCGGGGAGTCGGGAGGTCGCGGCGGCTGCCGCGACGAGAAGGCCGACGAGGCCGGCCCACAGGAGCAGGTCGCCGACGCTGAGCACGACGTGCAGACCCGGGACGGGCAGGACATCGGCGAGCGCGACCAGCCGCGTCCCGTCGGCGATCGGCACGTGCCCGGGGGCCGGGGAGGCGATCGCCGCCTCGCTCAACCCGGCCAGGCGGGCGCCGCTGACCGAGAACGGCATCCCGCCGTTCACGGCGGTGGTGACCGCGTTGGCCAGGACGCCTGCCGCGAACGTCCCGAGCGCGACGCGCACCCCGGTGCTCGCCACCCGCCCGTTCGCCCAGGCGAAGCCCACCGCGCAGCAGGCCAGCACGAGCGGCCACCACGGGGACGCCGCATCTGTCCACCCAGGATCCGAGCTGCGGAGCGCCTGCACGGCCGCGGCGAGGAGCACCCAGGCGGTGCCGCGCAGCCGGACACGGGACAGTCCGGCGAGTCCACCACGCCGCGCGGCGAGCACCGCGAGCGCCACGACGGGGGCGACGAGGAGCACGATCAGCAGCCCTCGACTCACCGGTCCCCCTGTCCCGTGTCATGGGTACAAATCACCACAAACGGGACCGTAGTGACTAGCGTCGAGGGTGACAAGGCGGTGCCCAGTGCGTGGACGGTGCGCGCGAAGCCGCAGGTCAGGCGGCGCCGTGCGCGGCGAAGGTGCACCAGTTGACGAAGCCCTCCGGCGTCGCCCGGTCCACCCCCGCCCGGGCACCGTGGAGGGCCCTCGCGAGCGTCAGACCCTCCCGCAGGCCACGGTGCAGGCCGAGCATGAGGTCGACGGCGGCGACGTCGGGCACCGCGGCGATGCTGGCCACGACGCCCGCGGTGCCCTGCGCCAGCATCGCGCTGACGAAGCCGAGCACCTCGTTGCCCGCGTAGGTCACGTCCGCGCCCGAGTGGCAGGACGCGAGGACCAGGCGGTGCGGCGCCACCCCGGCACCGTGCAGCTCCTGGACCGTCACGGGACCGTCGGCGAGCAGGAGCGAGGAGAACATCGGGTTGTCCGTGCGCGACGAGCCGTGGCACGCGAGGTGGGCCAGTCCGGCGTCGCCGAGTGCGGTGACCACGTCCTGTGCGCCGGCACCTGCGCCGGCCAGCACCTCGGCGCCAGGGTGCAGCGCCCGCAGCGCCTCGACCTCGTCAGTGGCCCCCGCCAGGTCGGGCCCGGCCACCAGGACCGTCCGTCCGGCACCGTCCCGGGACAGCGCGTCGCGACGGGTGCGGACCCAGAACGTCGCAGACGGAGCCTGAGCGAGTGGTCCGTCGTGCAGGCAGGACCAGGGCACGCCGTGCAGCGGGCCGACCGGGACGACGACGAGCTCGTCCTCGGCACCGACGCCGAGCGGCGCGACCAGGAGCCGACGCAGCCGGGCGATGCGCAGGTCCGCGCTGGCCCGCGCGGCCTCCGCGGCCGCCCCGGAGCGCGGGTTGGCCAGGCGGCGCAGGGAGAACAGGAGCGGACGCAGCTCGGTGGCGACCTCCGCCTCGTCGCCGAGCTCCACGATGCGCGAGCGTCGCGGGTCGACGACGACGGCGACCAGCCGGCCCTCGAACCGGCCGAACTCGACGAGCGTGCGGCCGCCCAGCGCCTCGCGGGTGGCTGCGAGGCCGGGGACCCGGGGCAGCTGCACCACGTCCACGGCTTCCGGCCCCCTCGTCGTCCACTCGAGGACCGGGACCCGGACGTCCCTGCTGACCGGTGACGGGACCGAGTCCCGCACGGGACCGTCGGCGGCAGGACCGTTGGTGGTGCTGCGCGGCTGGAGGGACGGCGCGTCCGAGGCGGGCAGCCGAGCGCTCAGCGCCGCCGCACGGGTGCGTTCCATCCACGCGAGCGTGCGCGCCGGGGAGGCGCCGGCCAGGACCACCCCCAGCCCGATGCTGCCCAGCTCGGCCCCGTGGCCGGACGCGAGGGCACGCAGCTCGATGGTGGGAAGCGCCGAACGGTGGACGGCGAGGTCCCGCAGCCCGGCTCGGCACTCTGCCAGCACCCCTGCCGGGTGGCCGGCCACCTGCTCCGCCAGCGCACCGGCGATCCGTCCGCGCAGACGGACGAGGACCTGACCGCGGTCCGCCAGCCGGCGCGCGCTGGCGAGCGAGTGCTCGGCCGAGCGCGGCCGGCCCGCCTGGAGGGCAGCGCGACCGGCGACCAGGTAGGCCTCGACCGCACCGTGCAGGTCGCCGGACCTCTCGAGCCGTGCCGCCGCACGGCGCGCGACCGCGAGCTCGTCGGGACCGGCCGTCCCACCCTGGAGCCGCGCCTCCGCCCCCACCAGCTCCGCACGAGCGACCCACGTGGCGCGACGCTGGCGCCGCGCGGCACGTGCAGCGACGTCAGCGAGGTCGCCGGCCGCCTGAGGCCGACCCGTGAGCAGGTAGATCCTCGCGAGCCGCAGCTGCGCCTCGGTGAGCATGAGCTGGAGCCCGGCCGTGTCCAGCTCCTCGACCGCACGCGCCGCCGCGGCCGCGGCCTCGGGCAGCAGCCGCAGGTCGGTCATCGCGTCCGCGTACTCGGTGTAGTACTCCCCCAGCGGGATGCCGGCGTCGAGGTAGGCCTGCGCGGACCGGTCGAAGTCGCGCATGCCCTCGTGCAGCCGGCCGGCGCGGACGGCGATCCACGCTCGGCTCTGCACGAGCGGCGGCTCGAGGCTGGGGACCTGGGAGGTGGCGAGCGCCACCGCGTCGTCCGCGGCCCGGATCGCCTCGTCGTAGTGGCCGCGCTCTGCGAGGACGAGGGCGAGGTTGTTGGTGGCGATCGCCGCGGTGCGCGGCTCGAGCCCGCCGTCCGCGAGGAGGGACCGGTACCGCTGCTCGGACTCGTCGAGCCGACCGGCGTGCTGCTCGACGATCGCCAGCGACAGACCGACCCGACCCGAGAAGCGCAGCCGCTCCGCCGGGTCGATGTCCGTCGCCCGGTTCATCGCCGCGATCGCCGCGTCCAGGTCCCGCGCCGCCGCCGCCGCGTCGCCGAGGTCGTGCAGGACCGACGCGCGGCTGGCGAGAACCGTGGCCGCCACGTGCCACACGCCCCGGCGTCGCGTGACCCGCAGGGCCTCGTCCAGGAGAGGCCGGGCCGACGAATCGTCCCAGCGCGCCCGAAAAGTGGCTGCCAGCAGCCGTAGGCTCAGGCCGAGCAGCTCGGGATCCTTCCGCACGCGCGCCTCGTCGACGAGCGCGTGCGCCTGGGGCTCCACCGACCTCGGATCGACGTCGACGGCGTCCATCAAGGAACTGAGATGTATCAGGAGGTCCGCTCGGGCCTCTGGTAAGGCGTGAGGTGCGACGGCCGAGGCAGCTGACTCGGACCCGAGGCCGGACGGGCACATCTTTCGGAGTCTAGGCGAGCAAGGAGTGCATGTGAGCACGTCATCGGACGAATCGCGTACGCCGGGACGCCCCTTCGGGCGGGACTACCGGTCGGGGCCTGCCGTCGAGCCGGTGCCCGCGCGGGTGCGGCAGCGCGTCCAGCGGCAGGTCGACGAGCTGGCCCAGCGCCGCACAGACCCCGGCCTGCGCCGCCGCCTGAACACGGCCATCCAGGAGCGGTGGAGCCTGCGCCACGGCACCCGGCTGGAGGTCGTGGTCAAGGACAACGGGCTCGAGGCGCTGGTGGTCACCGGCGAGATCCTGGTCACCGAGTCGTCATGGCAGGACCGCGGCGTCCGGACGTACGTGCAGCGCCGCGGCCTCGCGGAGGCCGAGCTCGGCTGCGCCGACCTCGAGAGCCGCCTGGTGCGCCTGGTCAGCACCGCGCCCACCACGACCGAGCACCTCGAGGACACCGTGAGCGAGCTGCGCGCACGCGGGTTCGCCGCCTCGCTGACCCACATCGCTCCGCTCGGCCCGATCGTGAAGCCGTTCAGCGGAGTCGCGGTCCCGACGATCGGCGACTTCGGCTCGTACGCCACCTTCGCCACCGGCGACGGGGACGGCGCGCGGGTCGCGGTCATCGACACGGGCATCGACGCCACCCTGCGCGGCGACGGCTGGTTGACGGGCATCCCGCGGATCACTGCGGACGACCCCGCCACCCACGCCGACGACGTCAACGTCGACCCCCTGGACGCCGAGCCGCTCGACGGGTTCCTCGACTTCTCCGCGGGCCACGGGACGTTCGTGAGCGGCGTCGTCGCCCAGGTGGCGCCCACCGCGGACATCACGATGTACCGGGCGCTGGGCACGGGCGGCACCGGCAGCGAAATCGACGTGGCCTGCGCTCTGGTGCGCGCCGTACGGGACGGCGCGCAGGTCGTCAACCTCTCGCTCGGCACCCAGACGCAGTTCGACCAGCCGTCGCTCGCCATGGCTGCGGCCCTCGACGTGGTGCGGGAGATCGAGCTCGAGCGGGGTTCCGACGCCCTGATCGTGGCTGCGGCCGGCAACTTCGGGGACACGACCCCGACGTGGCCCGCCGCCTTCCGCCGGGTCGTCTCGGTCGGCGCCCTCACCGCCGACCTGCGTCCCAGCTCGTTCTCGAGCCGCGGCTGGTGGGTGGACTGCTCCGCGGTCGGCGAGGGTGTCCTGTCCACCTACGTCCAGGGCGAGCAGTCCCCCGACTTCACCGAGGACCCGGAGTCGTTCCCCGCCGACTCGTTCTCCCGCTGGAGCGGTACCTCGTTCGCCGCGCCGCAGGTCACGGGCGCGGTGGCACGGCTCATGCAGGAGCGGGGCCTCTCCGCACGTCAGGCGTACGTCCAGCTGCTGGCCACCGGTCGGCCCATGCCGGACTTCGGCCAGACGTTCGACATCCTGCCGGGGGTGTAAACGTGCTGGGCACCGTCCCCACCGCGCGCCATGATGGCAACCGGGTCGTGGGACGAAGGGATGCAGACATGGACGAAGAAGACGCCTATCGCCGGTGGGACGCACCGGCGCTCGTGGCGGGTGCGCTGGGCGGGGACTCGCGGGCATGGGGCGAGATCGTGCGCCGCCACACGCCCGCGGTCGTCGCCCGGGTGCGCCAGTTCCGGCTCACCCCGCACCAGGCGGAGGACGTCGCACAGACCGTGTGGCTCAACCTGCTGGAGAACCTCGACAAGCTGCGCGACCCGCACGCTCTCCCGGGGTGGATCGCCACCACGGCACGGCACGAGTGCATCCGCGTCACCAACGTGAACCGACGCACCGTCCCGGTCGACCCGCAGGGCGGGCGGCTGGACGGGGTGTCCGACTCCGACCTGGACGAGCGGATGCTGGCGGTCGAACGGGAGCGCGCGCTGCGTGAGGGCCTGGCCGAGCTGCCCGTCCACCAGCGGGACATCCTCCTGATGCTCGCCGTCGACCCCCCGCTGAGCTATGCGGAGATCGCGGACAAGCTCGGAGTACCTGTCGGCTCGATCGGCCCCACCCGGGGCCGTGGACTCGCACGTCTGCGTCAGACAGCGGCGATCAAGAACTACGTGCGGGCCTGGACGGCCTCCACGGCTGAAGAAGGAGGACGCGATGTCCTGGCATTCGGATGACCGCGCCCACACCGCCGGACCGCACGGCGGCTCACCCTGGGTCGACGACGAGGCGCTCGCTGCCGAGCTGTCGGTCGCGCTGTCCGAGGCGGAGACCTACGACAGGGTCGTCGCCGGCGCGGACCTGGCGTTCCGCGCGCACCGGGAGATGATCGACGCCCGCGCGGGGCTCGAGATGGACCTGCTGCTGCTCGACCTGGTGTACGACTCCCTGGCGCTCGACGCACCTGCCGGGGTCCGCGACCGCTCGGGGGGCAGCTCCCGGACGCTGGTGTTCGAGGGCCACGGCCTCGGCGTCGAGGTGGAGGTCGAGACGTCGTCGATCGAGGGCCAGCTGCTGCCCGCCGGGTCGGGGCACGTCACCCTGCAGACGCCCGACGGCGAGGTCGCGTCGGTCGACACCGACGACGTGGGGTACTTCCGGTTCGACGTCCGTCCCGGCGGACCGCTCCGGCTGCAGTGCAGCAGCGAGGGCGGCACGTGCCTGACCCAGTGGCTGCCGTACTGACATCTCGGTACTGACAGCCGTCCGCACGCACGACGAAGGCCCGGTCCGCAGGGGGGACCGGGCCTTCGTCGCGCGTGAGCTGACGTCAGGCGGCGTCGGTCTCGAGCAGGTTCCGCACCTTGTTCTGGTCGACCAGGATGCCGGGGCCGTTCGTGGTCGACATCGTCGCCTTCGCGATGTAGCGGCCCTTCGAGGCGGACGGCTTCAGACGCAGGATCTCGTCGAGCGCGGCGGCGTAGTTCTCCACCAGCGAAGTCTCGCTGAACGAGACCTTGCCGATGATGAAGTGCAGGTTCGCGTGGCGGTCCACGCGGAACTCGATCTTCCCGCCCTTGATGTCGGACACGGCCTTGGCCACGTCCATCGTCACGGTGCCGGTCTTCGGGTTCGGCATGAGACCACGCGGGCCCAGGACCTTGCCCAGTCGACCGACCTTGCCCATGAGGTCGGGCGTCGCGACGGCGGAGTCGAAGTCGGTGTACCCGGCCGCGACCTTCTCGATGAGCTCGTCGCCACCGACCTCGTCGGCACCCGCGGCGCGGGCCTGCTCAGCGCGCTCGCCGGTGGCGAACACGATGACGCGGGCCGTCTTGCCGGTGCCGTGGGGCAGGTTGACCGTGCCGCGCACCATCTGGTCCGCCTTGCGCGGGTCGACACCGAGGCGGAAGGCCACCTCGACGGTCGAGTCGTACTTCGTGGTGGACGTCTCCTGCGCGAGCCGGACAGCCTCGAGGGGGGTGTAGAGGCGGTCCGCCTCGATCTTCTCGACCGCGGCGCGGTACGCCTTGCTGTGCTTTGCCATCTGCTTGGTTCTCCTTGATCAGCAGTTCGTGGTCTGCGGGCCGCACATGGCCCTGCCACACTTCCGGATAGAGCTGGGCTGGATCAGCCCTGGACGGTGATGCCCATCGAACGGGCGGTGCCCGCGATGATCTTCTCGGCCGCGGCCAGGTCGTTCGCGTTGAGGTCCTCGAGCTTGGTGCTCGCGATCTCGGTGACCTGGGCCTTGGTGAGCGACGCGACCTTGACGGTGTGCGGGGTCGGGGACCCCTTGGCCACACCGGCGGCCTTCTTGATGAGCTCGGCGGCCGGCGGCGTCTTGGTGATGAAGGTGAACGAGCGGTCCTCGTACACCGTGATCTCCACGGGGATGACGTTGCCGCGCTGCGCCTCGGTGGCCGCGTTGTACGCCTTGCAGAACTCCATGATGTTGACGCCGTGCTGACCCAGCGCCGGACCGATCGGCGGCGCGGGGGTGGCGGCGCCGGCCTTGATCTGGAGCTTGATCAGGCCGGTGACCTTCTTCTTCGGGGGCATAGCTGCTTCCGTTCGTGTCGTGGGCCGACGCCATGGGCGATGACCCGGTTGCAGTGCTGCTCCGATGGACGGAGCGGCTCAGTCAGATCTTGGCGACCTGGCTGAAGGACAGCTCGACCGGGGTCTCCCGGCCGAAGATGGAGACGAGGACCTTGAGCTTCTGGTTCTCGGCGTTGATCTCGGAGATCGTCGCGGGCAGCGTGTCGAACGGGCCGTCCGTGACGGTGACCGACTCGCCGATGGTGAAGTCGACCATGATCTGCGCGGCGGCCTTGGCGGCACCGGCTGCGGTGGTCGGCTGCTTGGGCTCCAGCGACGGCGCGAGCATCGAGAAGACCTCGTCCAGCGTCAGCGGGACCGGCTGGTGCGTGTGGCCGACGAAGCCGGTGACGCCCGGCGTGTGCCGGACGGCGCCCCACGACTCGTCGGTGAGGTCCATGCGGACGAGGACGTAGCCGGGGATCCGGACGCGCTTGACGACCTTGCGCTGCGCATTCTTGATCTCCACGACCTCCTCCATGGGGACCTCCACCTGGTAGATGAAGTCCTCCATGTTGAGGCTCTGGCGACGGTTCTCCAGGTTCGCCTTCACGCGGTTCTCGTAGCCGGCGTAGGAGTGGATGACGTACCAGTCGCCCAGCTGGCTGCGCAGCTGCGCGCGGAACGCGGCGACCGGGTCCTCCTCGACGTCGGGCTCGGGCTCGACCTCGGGCTCGTCCTCCGCAGCGGCAGGCTCGGCATCCTCGTCGGCCGGCTCGTCGCTCTCGGTGGCGTCGGCGCTGACATCCTCGGCTGAGGCGTCCTCGACAGCCGACGACTCGACGGCCTCGACCGACGCGATGGCGTCCTCGAGCTCCGCCTCGGCGCCCGTGGTGGGCTCCTGCGACTCCTGCGACACGTGCGAACCTGCTTTCTCCTGCGTGTGCGCACCGGCGGACCGGTGCGGTGGGTGCTCGTCCCGGGTGGGGCGTCTGCCTGCTCGTCCGGGGCTCAGACCCCGGGGGCGGTCAGCCTCCGAAGACCCAGAACGTGAGCTTGCCGATGCCCAGGTCCACCACGGTGACGAAGGCCATGACCACCGCGACGAACACGAGCACGACGCTCGTGTAGGTGATCAGCTCCGACCGCGTGGGCCGGACGACCTTCTTCAGCTCCGCGACGACCTGGCGGACGAACAGGGCGATGCGGGCGAACAGACCCGCACGAGGCGCTGACGAACCCTTGCGGGCGGCCTTGGGCGTCGACGGGCGCGCCGCCGAACCCTCGGCGTCGGACGCCGCAGCCGGTGCTGTTTCGCTCACGTCAGGCCCCTACGTCTCGTGGTGGTCGGGCTCCGTACGGAACCCGACGGACGATCAGGCCGACGCGTCGCGCCGGACCGACCGGCGGTCCTGCTCGCCACCTCTCCGTCCGGGCGGACCCGGACGGAGAGACGCGTGCGCAGGGCAGACAGGGCTCGAACCTGCAACCTGCGGTTTTGGAGACCGCTGCGCTACCAATTGCGCCACTGCCCTACGACGGCTTGGGCCTCCACGACGAGCCGTCCGCGCACTGGCGCGACCGACGGACACCACCCGCAGGGGGTCCGTGCGGCTTCCCGGACTGCTCCGGGGCACGGCTCATCATGGCGGACGTCAACCGCCGGGGATCCACTGTACGCGACGACCGCCCGTGGGTCGAACCGTGGACCGGGGGCCGTCACGGCGCCATCCACCCACCGATATGGCCTCGCCGGTGGCGAGGTGACCTCTGCCACTATGGCCCCGTGACCGAGCAGACCTCCCCCCGTCCCCGCGTCTCCGCACGACTGGCCGCGATCGCCGAGTCGGCGACGCTCGCGGTGGATGCCAAGGCCAAGGCGCTCAAGGCCGCCGGGCGCCCCGTGATCGGCTTCGGCGCCGGCGAGCCCGACTTCCCCACCCCGGGCTACATCGTCGACTCGGCGATCGCCGCCGCGCAGGACCCCGTGAACCACCGGTACACCCCGGCCGCCGGCCTGCCGGCGCTGCGTGAGGCGATCGCCACCAAGACGCTGCGGGACTCCGGGTACGAGGTGAAGCCCTCGAGCGTGCTGGTGACCAACGGTGGGAAGCAGGCCGTCTACCAGTCGTTCGCGGCGATCGTCGACCCGGGCGACGAGGTGCTCCTGCCCGCGCCGTACTGGACCACCTACCCGGAGGCGATCCGGCTGGCCGGCGGCGTCCCGGTCGAGGTGTTCGCGGGGGTGGACCAGGGCTACCTGGTGACCGTCGAGCAGCTGGAGGCCGCGCGCACCCCGAAGACCAAGGTGCTGCTGTTCAACTCGCCCTCCAACCCGACCGGCGCGGTGTACTCCCCCGAGCAGACCGCCGCGATCGGCCGCTGGGCCCTGGAGCACGGCGTGTGGGTCATCACCGACGAGATCTACGAGCACCTCACGTACGACCACGCCGTGTTCACGCCGATCGTGCGGGTGGTGCCGGAGCTGGCGGAGACGACGATCGTGCTGAACGGCGTCGCCAAGACCTACGCGATGACCGGGTGGCGGGTCGGCTGGATGATCGGGCCCGCGGACGTCATCACCGCCGCCACCAACCTCCAGTCGCACCTCACGTCCAACGTCGCGAACATCTCCCAGCGGGCGGCGATCACCGCGCTGAGCGGCGACCTCGCGGCCGTCGAGGAGATGCGCACCGCGTTCGACCGGCGGCGCCGGACGATCGTCGAGATGCTGTCGCAGATCGACGGCGTGCGGATCCCCGCGCCCGAGGGCGCGTTCTACGTGTACCCGTCGGTCGAGGGGGTGCTGGGGCGCACGATCCGCGGCGTCACCCCGCGGACCTCCGCCGAGCTGGCGACGCTCATCCTCGAGCAGGCCGAGGTCGCGGTGGTACCGGGTGAGGCGTTCGGACCCAGCGGGTACCTGCGGCTGTCGTACGCGCTCAGCGACGCGGACCTGGTGGAGGGCGTCACCCGGATCCAGTCGCTCCTCGCCGAGGCCGAGTAGCGCGCCGTGCCGAACGCGGTCGAGGTCGTCGGCCTGCGCAAGGCCTACGGCGAGAAGCAGGCGGTCGACGGCCTCGACCTGCACGTCGCGCCCGGCGAGGTGGTGGCGATCCTCGGGCCCAACGGCGCGGGGAAGACCACGACCGTCGAGATCCTCGAGGGGTACCGGTCGCGGGACGGCGGAGACGTGCGGGTGCTCGGGCAGGACCCGCAGGACGGCGACCGGGCGTGGCGGTCGCGGCTCGGCATCGTCCTGCAGAGCAACAACGACCTGGCCGAGGCCACCGTCGCGGAGCTGGTCCACCACTTCGCGCGGTTCTTCCCCGACCCCCGGGACCCCGACGAGGTGATCGTCGCCGTGGGCCTGCAGGACAAGGTGCGGACCCGCGCGCGGCAGCTCTCGGGCGGGCAGCGGCGCCGGCTCGACGTGGCGCTCGGCATCGTCGGCCGGCCCGAGCTGCTGTTCCTCGACGAGCCGACCACCGGCTTCGACCCGCAGGCGAGGCGCTCGTTCTGGGACCTGGTCGAACAGCTCGCAGCGGACGGCACGACGATCCTGCTGACCACGCACTACCTGGAGGAGGCGGAGCGCCTGGCCGACCGGGTGGTCGTCGTGCGCGACGGGCAGGTGGTGGCCGAGGGGCCGCCGGCCGACCTCGGCGGACGGACCGCGCGCCAGGCGGTGGTGCGCTGGACGCAGGACGGTCAGGCGCGCGAGGTGCGGACCGACACCCCGACGCGGACGGTGGTCGAGCTGACCGAGGCGCTGGGCGGGGAAGTCCCCGGGCTGCAGGTGCTGCGACCCACGCTGGAGGACGTCTACGTGAGCCTCATCGACACGGTCGGCTCATGACCGACGTCGCCACGCGGACCCGGCTGCCCGGCGTCCTGCGCCTCGGTCTGGTCCGCACGGGGTACGAGGTGCGCACGTTCTTCCGCGAGCGCGACGCCGTGGTGTTCATCTTCGC
Source organism: uncultured Cellulomonas sp. (assembly GCF_963527515.1). Classification (NCBI taxonomy): domain Bacteria; kingdom Bacillati; phylum Actinomycetota; class Actinomycetes; order Micrococcales; family Cellulomonadaceae; genus Cellulomonas; species uncultured Cellulomonas sp. The sequence goes on from NZ_CAURTV010000008.1 coordinate 59,966, forward strand.
GTACCCGGTGATCATGCTCGCGATCTTCGCGACGGTGTTCGGTCAGGACGACGCCCGCGTCGGTCCCGAGCCGGGGATCCCGTTCGCCCAGTACTTCCTGCCCGGGATGGTGGCCACGGGCGTGATGCTCTCGAGCTTCCAGCAGCTGGCGATCGCCATCGCGGTGGAGCGCGACGACGGCGGCCTCAAGCGGCTGCACGGGACGCCGCTGCCCCCGACCGCGTACTTCCTGGGCAAGACGGGCTCGGTGCTGGTGACGTCCCTGGTGCAGATCTCCCTGCTGCTGGCGGCGGCGGGCCTGGTCTTCGGGGTGGCCCTGCCGACGACCGCGACGGCCTGGCTCACGTTCGCCTGGGTGTTCGTGCTCGGGACCGCGACGGGGACGCTGTGCGGGGTGGCGTTCTCCTCGGTCCCCCGCTCGGGGAAGTCCGCCAGCGCCGTGGTGACGCCCGTCGTGCTGGTGCTCCAGTTCATCTCCGGCGTGTTCTTCGTGTTCACCGACCTGCCCACCTGGATGCAGCAGGTCGCGTCGGTCTTCCCGCTGAAGTGGATGGCGCAGGGCATGCGTTCCGTGTTCCTGCCGCCGGAGGCCGAGGCGTGGGAGGTCAGCGGCTCCTGGCAGCACGGTGGGACCGCCGCCGTCCTGCTGGTCTGGGCGGTCGCCGCGCTGGTGATCGGCGTGCGCACGTTCCGGTGGCAGCGGCGCGACGACGGCTGACCGGACGCCTGTCCGCACGGGTGGGTGCCGGACATACTTGCCTGCATGCCACGCAGCGCCGACCCTCGCGCCGAGGTCCCCGGCACCACGACGGGGTCGCTCCCCGCCTACCAGCGCACGCTCGCGCACCTCACCGTCCGCGCGCGGCTGCTCACAGCCGTGGTGCTGCTCTCCGCCCTCACGGTGATGATCGCCGGCGGCACCGCGTTCGCCCTGCAAGCGGCGGAGACCGACGACCGGATGGACAACTCCTTGGCCCGGGCCGTGGCGGCCCTGCGTAGCGTGCAGGCAAAGGAGGACCCTCTCACCAACCAGCCCTTCGCCAACGTGAGCGCTGTTCTCAAGCAGGGTGTCCGCAGTCGGGTGCCCGGCAAGAACGAAGGCATCGTCACGCTGATCGACGGCGACCCGAAGTGGGTGCCCGGAACGGAGACCCGCTCGGTCCGGCTCGAGCAGGACCTCGAGCTGGTCGAGGTCCTGGCCGGCCTCCCCACCGACAGCCCGTCCGTCCCCCGGACCGTCAGCACGTCGACCACCCGGTACCGCCTGATCGCCGTCCCGGTCCTGCTGCCGGGAGACCCGGGCACGGGGATGTTCGTCGTCGCCTTCGACCGGTCCGCCGAGATGTCCAGCCTGCGCAGGACGTTCCTCACCTACTCCGCGGTCGGGCTCGGCGCTCTGACCGTCATCGCGGTCGTCGCGTGGTTCGTGGTCGGACGCCTGCTGCGCCCCATCCGCCTCCTGCGCGAGACCACGCGCCGGATCACCGAGTCCGACCTGTCCGAGCGCATCACGGTGACCGGCAAGGACGACCTGTCCAACCTCGCGCGCACCGTGAACGCGATGCTGGACCGGCTCGAGCGGGCCTTCGGGTCGCAGCGAGAGCTCCTCGACGACGTGGGCCACGAGCTGCGGACCCCGCTGACCATCGTGCGCGGGCACCTGGAGCTCGTCGACGCCGACGACCCGGACGACGTCCGCACCACGCAGGCGCTCGCCCTCGACGAGCTCGACCGGATGCAGCGGCTCGTGGACGACCTGGTGACGCTGGCCACCGCTGACCGTCCGGACTTCGTCCGCATCGCCCCCACCGACGTCGGACGGCTCACGGACGACGTGCACGACAAGGCCCGCGGCCTGGGCGACCGGCGGTGGGTGGTCGCCGCGCGCGCGGACGTGACGGTGCACCTGGACGCCCAGCGCATCACGCAGGCCTGGCTGCAGCTCCTCGCCAACGCGTACCGGTACTCCGAGCCCGGCTCGACGGTGCGCATGGGCAGCGAGGTGGCAGACGGCCGGCTGCTGCTGTGGGTGCGCGACGAGGGGCCGGGCGTCCCGGCCGACGAGACGGACCGGATCTTCGAGCGCTTCCACCGCGGCCAGGCGGACCGTGTCCCCCACGGGGCGGGCCTCGGCCTGCCGATCGTCGCCGCGATCGCGCGGGCCCACCACGGCCGTGTGTTCGTGGAGCAACCACCGGCTAACGTCGGGCCCGGCGTGGTCTTCGTGCTGGACCTGCCCGCCGTCGACCTGGTGGACGGCGACCCCCGTCCCGTCACCGAGCTGGTGGAGTACCTATGACCCACATCCTCATCGCCGAGGACGAGGAACGCATCGCCGCGTTCGTCGCCAAGGGCCTGCGCGCCTCCGGCTTCGAGACGAGCGCGGTGACCTCCGGCGAGGAGGCTCTGACCCAGGTGCACGCGGGCGGCGTGGACCTGCTCATCCTCGACCTGGGGCTGGTGGACATCGACGGGTTCGAGGTGCTGCGCCGGCTGCGCGCGGCCGGCGAGACCGTCCCGGTCATCGTGCTGACCGCGCGCTCGTCCGTCACCGACACCGTCACGGGTCTGGAGTCCGGGGCCGACGACTACATGGCCAAGCCCTTCCGCTTCGAGGAGCTGCTGGCCCGGGTCCGTCTGCGCCTGCGCGCCCAGGGCGCTGCCGCCGGCGAGGCGTCGGTGCTCAGGCACGGCGCCCTCCAGCTGGACCTGCGTACGCGTCGCATGAAGGTGGGCACGCAGGAGGTGGACCTGTCGGCGCGGGAGTTCGCGCTGGCGGAGACGTTCCTGCGTCACCCCGGTGACGTGCTGACGCGCGAGCGGCTGCTGTCGGAGGTGTGGGGCTTCGACTTCGACCCCGGGTCCAACGTGGTCGACGTGTACGTGCGGTACCTGCGCCGCAAGGTCGGCGCCGAGCACTTCGACACCGTCCGAGGCGTCGGGTACCGGCTGATCGACGCGACGTCCCCGGCAGGCGTGTGAGCAGGGATCTGGCCCTCCTGCCGAAGGCCCACCTCCACCTGCACTTCACGGGCTCGATGCGGATCTCGACGCTGGCCGAGCTCGCGACGACCCACGGCATACGGCTCCCCGCCGCCCTGCTCGACACCGACCCCCTGCACGTGCCCGCGGACGAGCGGGGCTGGTTCCGGTTCCAGCGGCTCTACGACGCCGCCCGCGCCTGCGTCCGCGGGGAGGCGGACATGCGCCGGATCGTCGCGGAGGCCGCCCAGGACGACGCGGCCGAGGGATCCGGCCGGCTGGAGATCCAGGTGGACCCGACGTCGTACGCGCCGTTCGTCGGCGGCCTGACGCCCGCGCTGGAGATCGTGCTGGACGCGGCCCGGCAGGCCTCGCTCGACACCGGGGTGGACGTCGGGGTCGTCGTCGCGGCGTCGCGGATGCGCCACCCCCTGGAGGCGCGGACGCTCGCCCGGCTGGCGGCGCACCACGCGGGCGACGGTCCCGGCCAGGTGGTGGGGTTCGGGCTCTCCAACGACGAGCGCCGCGGGGAGACGTCCGAGTTCGCGCCCGCGTTCGCGATCGCCCGCCGGGCCGGGCTGGCCTCGGTGCCGCACGGTGGGGAGCTGCTCGGTCCCGCGCACGTCGAGGACCTGATCGGCCACCTGCGCCCGGACCGGCTCGGGCACGGCGTGCGGTCCGCCGAGGACCCGCGGGTGCTGGAGCGCGTGGTCGACGAGGGCGTCGCGCTGGAGGTGTGCCCCGCGTCGAACGTCTCGCTCGGCGTGTACGCGTCGGCCGCCGACGTCCCGCTGCGCGCGCTCGTCGAGGCAGGAGCCACGGTCGCTCTCGGTGCCGACGACCCGCTGCTGTTCCTCTCGCGGCTGGTGGACCAGTACGCGATCGCGCGGGACGTGCACGGGTTCTCCGACGAGGAGCTCGCGGGGCTCGCGCGGTCCTCCATCCGGGCCAGCCGCGCGGCCGCCGACGTCCGGGGTCGGCTGCTGGCGGGGGTGGACGCGTGGCTCGGCGCTTGACTCGCGTCAGTGCAGGCGTCATTGTATCAATCAGTTGATTGATTGATACAGAGAGGAACTCCGATGGCCGGGTTGTATCCGATAGCCGTGCTCCTGCTGCTCGGCGTGGCCGTCGGCGTGGCGCTGCGCCCCGTGCGCTCCCTGGGCCCGCTGAGCACGTCCGAGGCGTGGCTCGCGGCCGTGCGGCATGCCCGCCGGGTCGCCACCGTCGCCTGGACGGTGCTGCTCGGCACCCAGCTCGTGGCGCTGTTCGGCGCGTCCACGATCCTGCACGGCTTCGAGGTCGGCCTGATCCCGACATCGGCCGGGCTGGCATTCCTGGCGGTCCTGGCGGTGGGTGAGCTCACCTGGCCGCGTCCGACCGGCACGGTCCGGCGCGCACCGCTCGCCCGCCGCGGGCTGCGCGACCTCGCACCGGCGGGTCTGGTCCGGCTCGTCGCGTCGTGCACGGCTGCCCTGGGTGTCCTGCTCGTGGTGTGCGGGGTGGCCGCCGACGCCGACGGCCGCTCGCTGACCTGGCGGCTCTCCGAGAGTGCGTCCTCCGGCGCCGGCCCCTTCCCCGGGTGGTACTACGGGGTCCCGCTCGGGCTCGGTGCGCTCGTCGTGCTCGTCGCCGGCGTCGGGGTGCTCGCGCTCGTCGCGCGCCGCCCCGCGGTGAGCGACGCCGCGCCGAGCGACGACACCGCCCTGCGGCGGCTGTCCGCCCGGCGGCTCCTGGGCGGGGTCCAGCTGGTCCTGGCGTGGACGCTGGCCGGCTGCCTCTTCTACGCCGCCGACGCCCTGCGCAGGACCCAGGAGGGCCCGTTCGACGGCATCCAGCTGGGCAGCCCGGTGCTGGTCGGGCTCGCCATGGCCGGGATGTTCGCCGCACCCGTACTGGTCGTCGTCGGCGCCGTGGTGGCCTGGCGGTCCGCGGGGGCGCCACGCCGTGCCCACGAGTCCGCGGACCAGTCCGTCGAGTCCGCCGGTCGGCCGTCGACCCAGCCCCAGACGGCATGACCGCGCAGCTCGAGGTCGACCTGACCTCCGGTGTCCCCGCGTTCGAGCAGATCCGCGCGCAGGTCGTCGCGCACGTGGCCGCCGGGCGGCTCGTCGCGGGCGACCGCCTGCCGACCATCCGCGCGCTGGCCACGGACCTGGGGCTCGCCGCCGGCACCGTGGCGCGCGCGTTCCGCGAGCTGGAGGCCGACGGCGTCGTCGAGACGCGCCGCCGCGCGGGGACGGTGATCGCCGAGGGTGCCTCCGTGCCGACGGACCTCGCGCGCCGGGCCGCCGAGACGTACGTGACCGCGGTGCGGGCGGCCGGGCTGACCGACGACGAGGCGCTCGTGCTGGTGCACGGCGCCCTGCTCGGGCGGCAGGGCGGCACGCGTCAGAGCGTGACGCCCACCAGCACGGGCTCGGGCTCCAGCTCGACCCCGAAGGCCGACCGGACCCCGTCGCGCACCTGACGGGCCAGGGCCAGCAGGTCCTCGGCCTTCGCTCCCCCGCGGTTGGTCAGGGCGAGCGTGTGCTTGGTGGACAGGGTGGCGGGACCGGGCGCGCCGAACCCGCGCGAGAACCCCGACCGCTCGATCAGCCAGGCGGCACTCGTCTTGACGCGGTCACCCTCGGCCGGGAAGCGCGGGGCGTCGTCCGGCAGCGAGGCGGCCTGGGCCGGTCGGAGCAGCGGGTTGGTGAAGAACGAGCCCGCGCTCCACGTGTCGTGGTCCGCCGGGTCGAGGACCATCCCCTTGCGGGCGCGCAGGGCCAGCACGGTGTCGCGCACGTCCGCCAACGGAGCGCGGCCGCCCACCTCGACGCCCAGCGTGCGGGCCAGCTCGGCGTAGGCGATCGGGCGGGACAGCGAGCCGGGGCGGAGCTGGAACGTCACGTCGAGGACGACGTAGCGCGGGGTGGGCGACCAGGGCGCCTGCGGGTCGGCCGGGTCCGCCGCCCGCATCGAGCGCTTGAGCACGGACGTGCGGTAGCCGAACGCCAGCGTGACCAGCGGCAGCGTGCGGACCTTCTGCCGGCCGCGGTCCCACACCCGGACGGTGGCGATGCTCTGCGACACCTCCTGGCCGTACGCGCCGACGTTCTGCACCGGCGTCGCGCCCGTGGAGCCGGGGATGCCGGAGAGCGTCTCGATGCCCGTGAGCTCCTGCTCGACCGCGTAGCGGACGACGTCGTCCCAGGGGGTGCCGGCCGGCACCGTGAGAGTGGCGCCGGCGCAGGCCGAGGCGTCGGGCACCTCGATCCCGCTGCGCACGTCCCGGACCACGACCCCGTCGAACCCCGCGTCGGAGACGAGCAGGTTCGAGCCGCCGCCGAGCACGAGGAGCGGCTCGGAGCCGGCGTCGGCCGCGCGGACGGCGTCGATGAGGTCCGCCTCGGTGGTCGTCTCGACGTACCGCGTCGGCGCTCCCCCGACCCGCAGCGTCGTGAGGTCCGCCAGCGTCGACGAGGGGGTGCTGCGGGCCGGCCAGACGATCGCCGGGGGGACGGTCGCCGGCGAGCAGTCCGCCGTGCTCAGCTCGTTCTGCACCCCGTCAGGCTACGCGGTCCTTGCGCAGCGGCGCGGCGGCGTTGACCACGAGCAGACCCAGCACGATGGGCACGATGATGACCAGGAGCGCGTGCCGGTAGCCGACGTGCTGCGCGAGCAGGCCGAGCAGCGGAGGGCCGGCGAGGAACGCGCTGTAGCCGATGGTGGACACGACGCTGACGCGCTGTGCGGCCCTCAGCGGGTCGTCCGCCGCGGCGCTCATCCCCACCGGGAACCCGAGCGCGGCGCCCGCACCCCAGGCGACGATGCCCACGGCCGCGAGCCACAGCGGGCCGGCGAGCCCGAAGATGAGGAGCCCGACGAGCGACAGCGCGGCACACAGCCGCAGGACGGTCACGCGGCCGTACCGGTCCAGCATCGTCGTGCCGAACCAGCGCATGGCCGTCATCGCCGTGACGAAGACGGCGAACGCGACGGCACCCACGGCGTCCGGCACGTCGAAGCCGTCGACGACCGCGAGGCTGACCCAGTCGTTGGCGGAGCCCTCGGTGAGGGCAGCGGCCAGCACGACCAGCCCGATGAGCAGCGTCCGCGGCTCGAGCCAGGCGGCCAGCGCACCGCGCGCACCCTTCTCCGGGCGGTCGTCCGCGTGCCGGACCTCGGGCTCTCCCGCGGTGGGCAGGAACGTCCGGACGGCGACGGCGACGCCGATCACGGACAGCGCGACCGCGATCGGGATGTGCACGACGACCGGCACGTGCAGCCCGGCGGCGACCGCCGCGATCCCCGCGGCCGCGACCGTGCCGAACGAGAAGCCGGCGTGGTACCGCGGCATGACGGTCCGGCCGAGGTGCTGCTCGACGACGGCCCCCTCGACGTTCATCGACGCGTCCCAGACCCCGGTGCCGATCCCGAACAGGACCAGGCCCAGGCCGACGACGAGCACCTGGCCGAGCGCGACGCCGACGGCGGCGACGACGAGCCCCGAGGCGTTGAGGATCGCGAACGCCAGCACCGTGCGGCGGGCACCGAGGCGCTCGACGACCATCCCGGACAGCGGCAGCGAGACCAGGGAGCCCACCGAGCCGACCAGGAGCAGCAGACCCATCTGCGCGGGCGAGAAGTCGAGCCCGTCGCGGATGGCGGGCAGGCGCGCGGCCCAGCTGGCGAAGTTGAACCCGTTGAGGAAGAAGACGACGAACACGGCGACCGACGCCCGCTCGACCGCCCGCGCGGCCGCCACCGGCACCGAGGGTCGGGTCAGCTCGTCGTCGTGCCCTGCCGGCGTCGTCATCGGCCCTCCGGTGCTCATGAGTCCTGTCCGATCTTGCTGTGTCCCGTGGGTGCGGCGCGCGGGCTCGCCCGGATGCGCGCCGCGCATTGTGGATCGAATCGATTCGATCGTGCGTCGTCGCGGCCGGTCGAATCGATTTGAGGGAGGCGGCCATTCTGCGGGTACGCTGGCCGCTGCGTCAACCGTGCGCTCGCCCGCGCGCCGCGTGACCCCGGTCCGCGGCGCCGATCCGGAGGTCTGACCCCTGTCTCCGCAACGCCCCACCCTGGCCGACGTCGCCGCGGCAGCGCACGTGTCGGTGTCGACCGCCTCGCTCGCGTTCTCCGGCGCCGGACCGATCGCCGCCGCCACACGCCAGCGCGTGCTCGACGCGGCCGCCGCGCTGGACTACTCGGGCCCCAACCCGCTCGGGCGCCAGCTGCGCCGCGGCCGGTCCGGGATCGTGGGCGTCGTGGTGGGCGACTCGCTCGGCCGGTCGTTCCGCGACCCGGTCTCGATCCAGGTCCTCGACGGGCTGGTCAGCACGCTCGGCCCGCTCGACCTCGGCGTCCTGCTCATCCCCGGCTCGAGCGACCCGGCGGGACCGGCGGTGGACCCCCTGCTGGAGACCGCGGCGATGGACGTCGCCGTGATCATGTGGGGCGGCACCACGGACGACCCGATGCTCGGCGCGCTGCGGCGCCGCGGCACCCCCACCGTGCTCGTGGAAGGGCAGCCGCTGCCGGACGTGGCGTCGGTGGGCATCGACGACCGCGGCGGCATGAGGCAGGCGACGGAGCACCTGCTCGCGCTCGGCCACACGCGGATCGCCTCGGTGACGCTCCCCTTCGACCGCGCGCGCGGCGAGGGCCTGGTCACGCCCGACCAGATGGGTCACCTCAACTGGGAGATCACGCGGCGCCGCCTGTCCGGCGTCACCGACGCGGGGGTCACCCCCGTGGCGATCTGGGAGACGCCGGCGTCGCTGGTGGAGCACGGGCGCACCGCAGGCACAGCCCTGCTCTCCGGTCCGGACCGGCCGACCGCCATCGCGTGCCAGTCCGACCTGCTGGCCTCCGGGGTGGTGCTCGGCGCGCGGGAGCTCGGGCTGCGCGTGCCGCAGGACGTGTCGGTCAGCGGCTTCGACGGGCTCGACCTGCCCTGGCTGGCGCCGGACGTGCTGACCACGGTGGTGCAGCCGCTCGCACAGAAGGGTGCCGCCGTCGGGCACGCCGTGGCGGCCTTCCTGGCCGGCGAGGGACCGTCGCGGTGCGAGCTGCCGGTGACGCTGCGGATCGGCACGACGACCGGGCCGGCGCCGGACGTCAGCTGAGGCGGACGACCGCCTGGGCCTTGCCGAGCACGCGGACGCCGTCGACGGAGACCGTCAGGTCGATGCGCGCGGTACCCGCCTCGGGGTCGAGCGCACCGACGATCGCGCGCACCTCGACGGTCGCGGCTCCGGGGTCGGGCACCGGGACGGGCCGCGTGAACCGGACCTGGTAGTCGAGCACCGCGCCGGGGTCCCCGATCCAGTCGGCGACCACGCTGGACGCGGCGCCCATGGTCCACATGCCGTGCGCGATGACGCCGGGCAGACCCACGGACGTGGCGACGCGGTCGTTCCAGTGGATCGGGTTGAAGTCGCCGCTGGCGCCGGCGTACCGGACCAGCCGCGCGCGGTCGACGGTGATCTCGCGGCGGGCGACCTCGTCGCCGACGGTCAGGGCGTCGGTCATGCGTCCTCCCCGCGGACGGCCAGCGTGGAGATGACCGTGCTGACGGGTTCACCGTCCTGCGCGGAGATCTCCGCGCGCGTGGTGATCATGGCCAGTCCGGCGCGCACGGTGATCGAGTCCACGTGCAGCACCGTGACCAGCCGGTCGCCCGCGTGGATGGGCCGGTGGTGCGTGAACCGCTCGTCGGCGTGCACGACGCGGCTGAAGTCGATCCCCGCGGCGGGGTCCTCGAACAGCTGGGCCTCGGCCCGCTGCGCCACCACGACGGCGAACGTCGGCGGCGCGATCACGTCGGGATACCCGAGCGCGTGCGCCACCGACGGATCCGTGTGGGCTGCGTGGGAGGCGCCGACCGCGTCGGCGAACTCCTGGAGCTTCTGGCGGCCTACCTCGTAGGCAGCGGTCGGCGGGTACTGACGACCCGCGTACCCGACGTCGACCGGCATCGGGACGAGGTCAGCGGGTCTCGCGGTGCAGGGTGTGACGGTTGTCGCGGGGGCAGAACTTCTTCATCTCGAGACGGTCGGGGTCGTTCCGACGGTTCTTCTTCGTGATGTAGTTCCGCTCCTTGCACTCTGTGCAGGCGAGCGTGATCTTCGGGCGGACGTCCGAGCTCTTGGCCATGGTCTTGTCACCTCTCGCACCCGTACGGGTACCGCGTTCTCGTCGTTGTGCGCCGGCCGACGCACTGTTGTGTCACTGGCGGTAGCGGGAGCGGGACTCGAACCCGCGACACCACGATTATGAGCCGTGTGCTCTAACCACCTGAGCTACCCCGCCATGTCGATGCGCCCGGAGCGGTGCCGCGCAATCACGGCACTTCCTTCGAACACACCACAGAGCCCCGAAAGGGAATCGAACCCTTGACCTTCTCCTTACCATGGAGACGCTCTGCCGACTGAGCTATCGGGGCAGCGCGAGCAAGGTTACACGGGCCGTGGCGTGCTCGCGAAATCGGCCCCTCGGAGGCCTCCGCGCGGGCACTGCCTAATCGATTCACTCGTGGTCCCCTCGCTGCCCCCCGTGCCACGATCCGGCCCATGCGCCAGCCCCGACGCAGCACCGCTGCTGCCCTCCTGCTCAGTGCCACCCTCCTGCTCGGCACCGCCGCGTGCACGGGAGACGACCCCGCGGACACGCCGGACGAGGCCTCGCCCGCCGACGCGACCGCCCCCACCTGGCCGACCGCGATCGACCCCACCGCCACGGCGGAGCCGTTCTGGGTGGTCTGGACCGACGTCGTCCAGACGGGCGAGGGCGACACGACGACGCTGCAGCCGACCATCGACTCCCTGTCCGCGCTCGGCTACCCGACCCTGCCGTTCGACCCGGCGTGCCAGAGCGGCGCCGAGGAGCAGCTGGCCGGGCTCACCGGGTTCGCCGACCCGCTCGGCGTCGGCATCGCGTTCGCCTCGGCGCAGGACGCCGGGATGTTCGACACGCTGTACGAGGGCACGACGGTCTCGCTGACGGAGGGCACCTACACCTGCGCCGGCTGATCAGCCCCGCACGGCGAGCGCGAACGGCAGCACGTCCGTCGCACCCGCGCGGCGCAGCTCGCGGGCGGCCACGGTCATGGTCCAGCGGCTGTCCACGAGGTCGTCGACCAGGAGCACCGGCCCCACCGGCAGCGTGAGCGCCGAGGCGTCGAACCGACCCCAGACCCCCGCCAGGCGGAACGCACTGTTCCCTCCGGGCTGGCCGGTCGGCCCGCCGTCCCGGAGCTCCAGGGCACCCGCGTACGGCAGCCGGCCGATCTCGGCGAGGCCCCGGGCGAGCGAGTCGACCAGCAGCGGTCGCCGGCGCGACGGCAGGGCGACGACCGCCGTCGGGCGCTCGTCCCAGCCCCACTCGGCCAGCACGCGGACGCACCCGGCGAGCATCGCGGGAGTCAGGGGTGCATCGGTGGCGCCCGCCGCGAAGACGTCTCGCAGGGCGTTACCCCAGCCGAGGTCGGTCAGCCGGGCGAGCGCACGCCCCTCGGTCGCCCGCTCCTCGGCGGCGATCTTGCCGCGCACCGGCAGGCCGAGGCGGTCCGCACCCGTCGGCCACTGCGCCCTCGGCTCGACCGGGACTCCCACCCGGTCGAGCGAGCGCTCGGCGGAGGCCGCGGCCCCCTGCCCGACCTCCTGCGGGTACCAGGCTCCCGCGCAGGAGTCGCAGCGCCCGCACGGGGCCGCCGTCTCGTCGTCCAGGCTGCGCTGCAGGAACTCCATGCGGCAGCCGTCCGTGCGCTCGTACTCGAGCATGTGCTCCTGCTCGGCCTGGCGCGCGGCGGCGATGCGCGCGTACCGCTCGGCGTCGTAGGTCCACGGCTCGCCCGTGGCCACCCACCCGCCCTGGACCCGGCGCACCGCCCCGTCGACGTCGAGGACCTTGAGCAGCAGCTCCAACGGGGTCCGGCGGATGTCGACGCGCGCCTCCAGGGCGGGCGTCGACAGCGGGCGGTCCGACAGCTCGGCGATGACGCGCTGCGCCCGGTCCTCGTCGGGCATCGAGGCCGTCGCGAAGTACTGCCAGATGTCGCGGTCCTCGGGCCCGGGCAGCAGCAGCACGTCGGCGCTCGCCGTGGCGCGGCCGGCGCGGCCCACCTGCTGGTAGTAGGAGACCGGCGACGACGGGGCACCCAGGTGCAGCACGAACCCGAGGTCGGGCTTGTCGAAGCCCATGCCCAGCGCGCTCGTCGCGACGAGGGCCTTGACGCGGTTGGCCTTGAGCGCCTCCTCGGCGTCCTCGCGCTCGCCCGGGTCGGTCTGGCCCGTGTAGGCGCGCACGTCGTGGCCGGCCTCGCGCAGCAGCCGGGCGGTGTCCTGCGCGGCGGCGACCGTGAGCGTGTAGATGATGCCGGAGCCCGGGAGGTCGGCCAGGTGGCTCAGCAGCCAGCCCAGCCGGGCCTTCGCCGAGGGCAGCCGCAGCACCCCGAGCCGCAGGGAGGCGCGGGCGAGCGGGCCGCGGATGGTCAGGACGCCGTCCGTCCCGCCGGTGCCGAGCTGCTCGACGACGTCCGCGACGACCCGGCTGTTGGCGGTCGCCGTCGTGGCCAGCACGGGGACGCCCGCGGGCATCGTCGCGATCAGGTCCCGCAGGCGCCGGTAGTCCGGGCGGAAGTCGTGGCCCCAGTCGCTGATGCAGTGCGCCTCGTCGACCACCAGCAGCCCGAGGCGCCGCACCAGCGCGGGGAGCTGGTTCTCGCGGAACGCGGGGTTGTTGAGCCGCTCCGGGGAGACCAGGAGCACGTCGACCTCGTCGGCCGCGAGCCGGGCCAGCAGCTCGTCCCACTCGTGCGCGTTGGTCGAGTTGATGGCCACCGCGCGCACCCCCGCCCGCTCGGCGGCGGCCACCTGGTCACGCATGAGGGCCAGCAGCGGGGAGACCAGCACGGTCGGACCGGCACCACGCTGACGCAGCAGCATCGTCGCGACGAAGTACACCGCCGACTTGCCCCACCCGGTGCGCTGCACGACGAGCGCCCGGCGCTGGTCGTCGACCAGGGTCTCGATGGCCTCGAACTGGCCCTCGTGGAAGTCGGCGGTCGGGTTGCCGACGAGTCGGCGCAGCACGTCGAGGGCGGCGTCACGGGTGGTCTGGGGCACGCGCCCACCCTGCCAGCAGTCGCCCACACCAACGACACGACCCCGGGCCGCAGGCGGTCCGGGGTCGTGGTCACAACGTGGCGGGTGAGGGATTCGAACCCCCGTAGGCGTTGCCAGCTGATTTACAGTCAGCCCCCTTTGGCCACTCGGGTAACCCGCCGGGGATGCCCGCCGAACGAGAGGACGCCCCAGGGGCGAACGCGCGTGCAGCGTGCGGGTGGAAGGATAGCAACACCCGGGCGGTGCTAGCGAAACAGGACGCACCGGCCCCAGCGACCAGCCCCTATGACAGGGCAGCAGGAGGAGAACCATGGCGAGCGAAGCCTCGTTCGACGTCGTCAGCAAGGTCGACCGCCAGGAGGTCGACAACGCCCTCAACCAGGCCGCCAAGGAGATCGCCCAGCGGTACGACTTCAAGGGCGTCGGGGCGTCGATCGCCTGGAGCGGCGAGAAGATCCTCATGATCGCCAACTCCTCCGAGCGGGTGCTGGCCGTGCTGGACGTGTTCCAGACCAAGCTCATCCGCCGCGGCATCTCGCTGAAGTCCCTGGACACCGGCGGCGACGACGGCCCCGAGCCCAAGCCCTCCGGCAAGGAGTACCGCCTCGAGGCCCTCATCAAGGAGGGTCTGAGCAGCGAGACCGCCAAGAAGGTGGCCAAGATCGTCCGCGACGAGGGACCCAAGGGCATCAAGACGCAGATCCAGGGCGACGAGCTGCGGGTCACGGGCAAGAGCCGCGACGACCTGCAGGCCGTGATCGCGCTGCTCAAGGGCGCCGACGTCGACGCCGACCTGCAGTTCACCAACTACCGCTGAGCCTCAGTAGCGGGAGATCCCGTCCTGCGGGCCTGCCTGGGCCTGCAGGCGGGCGATCCGCTCGGCCATCGGCGGGTGCGTCGAGAACAGCGAGCGCACCCCGGCACCGCGGAACGGGTTCGCGATCATCAGGTGTGACACGTCGACGAGCCGGCGGTCCTGCGGGAGCGGCCGCGCCTGGGTGCCCTGCTCGAGCTTGCGCAGGGCCGAGGCCAGCGCCAGCGGGTCGCCCGTGAGCCGGGCCCCGTCCTCGTCGGCGTCGAACTCGCGCGTGCGGCTGATCGCCAGCTGGATGACGGTGGCGGCCAGCGGCGCGAGCAGGGCGAGCAGCAGGCCGGCGATCGGGTTGCCGCCGCGGTCGCGGTCGCTGCCCCCGCCGAAGAAGAGCGCGAACTGCGCGAGCGACGTGATCACGCCCGCGACGGCCGCGGCGACCGACGACGTGAGGATGTCGCGGTTGTAGACGTGCATCAGCTCGTGGCCGAGCACGCCCCGCAGCTCGCGCTCGTCGAGGAGCTGCAGGATGCCGTCGGTGCAGCAGACGGCGGCGTTCTGCGGGTTGCGGCCGGTGGCGAACGCGTTGGGTGCAGCGGTCGGAGAGATGTACAGGCGCGGCATCGGCTGGCGGGCGGCGGTGGAGAGCTCGCGCACGATCCGGTACATGGCGGGCTGCTCGATCTCGCTGACCGGCCGGGCGCGCATGGCGCGGATGGCGATCTTGTCGGAGTTCCAGTAGCTGTACGCCGTCATCACGAGGCCGAGCGCGGTGAACAGGAGGAGGAACCGCGACGTGCCGCCCCCGAGCAGCCAGCCGATGCCCAGGAGCACCGCCCACATGGCGCCGAAGAGCGCCGCCGTCTTCACGCCGTTGAAGTGCTGGTGACCCATCTCTGCCGCTCTCTCTCCTCGTGCTGGTGCATCCGTGGAACGCGTGCCGCCACCTGCAGGTTCCCTCGTATCCTGGCGCGACGACCCCCGACACCCCGGAGACCGCCGTGCGCACAGCCCGCTGGACCACCCTCGCCGCCGTGACCGCCCTGGCGCTCGCCGCGTGCGCACCCACCGACGACTCCGCCGGGGGCTCCCCCAGCGCGTCCGACGGCTCGCTCGCCACGGTCACCGAGGGCGTCCTCACCATCGCCACCTCAGACCCGGCCTACGAGCCCTGGGTGGTCGGCAGCGACCCCACCACGGGCGAGGGCTTCGAGTCCGCGGTGGCCTACGCGGTCGCCGCCGAGCTCGGGTTCGACGAGGAGCACGTCGAGTGGACCGTCGCCAGCTTCGACCAGATCATCGCGCCGGGCGCCAAGGGCTTCGACTTCGCGGTGAACCAGGTCTCGATCAGCGACGAGCGCAGGGCCAACCTGGACTTCTCCTCGCCGTACTACACGACCTCGCAGGCCGTCGTGACGCTCGAGGGGTCGGCCGCCGCCGGCGCCACGACGCTCGCCGAGCTCCAGTCGCTGCGAATCGGGGCCATGGTGGGCACGACGAGCCTCACCGCCGCGCAGGCGACCATCGACCCGAGCACGCCGGTCTCTCCGTTCAACGACAACGACCAGGTCAAGCAGGCCCTCACGTCCGGGCTGGTGGACGCGATCGTCGTCGACCTGCCGACCGCGCTGTACATCACCGCGGCCGAGCTGGACGGCGGGGTCCTGCTCGGTCAGCTGCCGGACAGCGCCGGCGGGGACCAGTTCGGCCTCGTGCTGGACAAGGGCAGCGCACTCACGGCACCGGTCACCGCGGCGGTCGACGCGCTGCGTGAGGACGGCACGCTTGCCGACCTCGAGGCGGAGTGGCTCACCGACGCCGCGGGTGCCCCGGTCCTGCAGTGAGCTGGGTGGCCTCGCCGCGCCAGCAGGAGCGGGACGCCTACCGCCGCAGCCGTGCGCGGCGCTCGACCGCGGTCGCGGCGGTGTCCACCGTCGCGCTCGTGGCGGTCGCCGTCCTGGCGCTCGTCTCCTCCCCCGGCTGGCCGCGGGTCAAGGCGTCGTTCTTCGACTGGGGCGTCGCGGCCTCGTCGCTGCCCGCCATCCTCGAAGGCCTCTGGCTGAACGTGCGGGTCATGGTGGTCAGCGCGGTGCTCATCGTGGTCGTCGCGATGGCCCTGGCGCTGGCCCGCACCCTGCGCGGCCCGGTGTTCTTCCCCCTGCGCGCGCTGGCCACCGGCTACGTCGACGTGTTCCGCGGCCTGCCGCTCATCCTCGTGCTCCTGCTGGTGGGGTTCGGGCTGCCCGGGCTGCGGCTGCAGGGCATCCCGACGTCGGCGGTCGCGCTCGGCACGCTCGCGCTGGTGCTCACGTACTCCGCGTACGTCGCCGAGGTGTTCCGCGCGGGCATCGAGTCCGTGCACCCGTCGCAGGTGGCCGCGGCCCGCTCGCTGGGTCTGACCCGAGCGCAGGCCATGCGCCACGTGGTGCTCCCCCAAGCGGTCCGGCGGGTGATCCCGCCGCTGCTGAACGACCTGGTGGCCCTGTCCAAGGACTCCGGGCTCATCTCCATCCTCGGCGCGATCGACGCGGTCCGCGCGGCGCAGATCGAGACCGCGCGCTACGCCAACTTCACGCCCTACGTGGTGGCCGGGGTGCTGTTCGTGGCGCTCACCATCCCGCTGACCCGGTTCACCGACGTGCTCGCGCGACGCTCCGGCTGGGTCGGTGCGCAGGGCGCGCTGGCCGGCGGCGGGGCGCTGCGATGAGCCCCGGCCGCCTGCGCGACCCGTCGCTGCCCCTGCCTGCACGCCCCCTGCTGTCCGTGCGCGGGGTGCGCAAGGCCTTCGGCGACCACGTGGTCCTCGACGACCTCTCGCTCGACGTGCACGCGCACCGGGTCGTCGTGCTCATCGGCGCGTCCGGCTCCGGCAAGTCGACGCTGCTGCGGTGCATCGACCTGCTCGAGGACGTCGACGACGGCGTGATCGAGCTGGAGGGGCAGGACATCACCGACCCGCGCCTGGACGCCAACGCGGTCCGGGCC
Organism: uncultured Cellulomonas sp.; assembly: GCF_963527515.1. Classification (NCBI taxonomy): domain Bacteria; kingdom Bacillati; phylum Actinomycetota; class Actinomycetes; order Micrococcales; family Cellulomonadaceae; genus Cellulomonas; species uncultured Cellulomonas sp. The sequence goes on from NZ_CAURTV010000008.1 coordinate 76,853, forward strand.
CGGATCGGCATGGTGTTCCAGGCCTACAACCTCTTCCCGCACCTGCGGGTGATCGACAACGTGACGCTGGCGCCGCGGCTGGTGCACAAGGCATCACGCGAGCAGGCCGAGGCCGAGGCGATGGCGGTGCTCGAGCGCGTGGGGCTGGCCGGCAAGGCGCGGGCGTTCCCCGACGAGCTGTCGGGCGGCCAGCAGCAGCGCGTCGCGATCGCCCGGGCCCTCGTCGGCAAGCCGGCCGTGATGCTCCTCGACGAGGTCACCAGCGCGCTCGACCCCGAGCTGGTGGGCGAGGTGCTGGCGCTGCTGGCCGAGCTCAAGCAGACCGGGCTGACGATGGTCGTCGCCACCCACGAGATGGGCTTCGCCCGCGAGGTGGCCGACGAGGTCTGCTTCCTGCACGAGGGCCGGGTGCACGAGCGCGGCACGCCCGCGCAGGTGCTCGGCAACCCCCGCGAGGACCGCACGCGCGAGTTCCTCCGCCGCATCACCGGCCCGTAGCGTCCGAGGAAGTGCGCGCTGGAGCAGCCACTTCCTCGGACGCTGGCTCAGGAGCGGCCCAGGGAGACGTTCACCATCTCGTCGCGCGGGACCAGCTTGACGCGCGCGCGGCCGTGCGGCTCGCCCAGCGAGCGCTCGTACGCGTCCAGCAGCTCCCAGCCCTGCCACGTGATGACGTCGACGCCGCGACCGTGCAGGAACTCGGTGACGGCCTCGGGGTCGCGGTCGGTGGCGGTGTAGAACGCGTCGCCGCCCTCGGCCACGTCCTCGCCCAGGTGGCGGATCGTCTCCGACGCGTCGGACTTGGTGTGCCCGATGAGGCCGACGGGGCCCCGCTTGATCCAGCCGGTCGCGTAGACGCCCGGCAGGTGCTCGCCGTCGACGTCGACCACGCGACCCTCGCGGTTCGGGATCACGCCCGCGACGTCGTCGAACGGGATGTCCACCAGTGGCGAGCCGAAGTAGCCGACCGCGCGGTACACGGCCTGCACCGGCCAGTCGTGGAACTGTCCCGTGCCGGTGACGTTGCCGTCGCCGTTCAGGGCGGTGCGCTCGGTGCGGACACCGACCACGTGACCGTCCTCGCCCAGGATCTCGACCGGCTTGTGCAGGAAGTGCAGGTGGATGCGCCGGCTCGCGGTGTTCTCCTCCGGCTCCTTCAGGGTCCAGTCCGTGAGGGTCTTGACCACCTGCTTGGTCTGGTTCGAGGAGTGAATGGCGGCCATCGAGCCCTCGTCGAAGTCGAAGTCCTCCGGGTACACGATGACGTCGACGTCCGGGACGTGGCCCAGCTCGCGCAGCTCCAGCGGGGAGAACTTGACCTGTGCGGGACCGCGGCGCGCGAACACGTGCACGTCCGTGACCGGCGAGGCCTTGAGGGTCTGGTAGACGTTGTCCGGCAGCTCGGTGGGCAGCAGGTCGTCGGCGTGCTTGGCCAGGATGCGCGCCACATCGAGCGCCACGTTGCCCGCCCCGAGGACGGCGACGTGCTGGGCGTCCAGCGGCCAGGTGCGCGGGACGTCCGGGTGGCCGTCGTACCAGGACACGAAGTCGGCGGCGCCGAAGGAGCCCTCGAGGTCGATGCCGGGAACCGCCAGGGAGGCGTCGCGGATGGAGCCCGTGGAGAAGATGACGGCGTCGTAGAACTGCCGCAGGTCGTCCAGCTTGAGGTCGGTGCCGTAGTCCACGTTGGCCAGCAGGCGGATGTCGCCGCGGCCGAGCACGTTCTGCAGCGCGACGATGATCTGCTTGATGCGCGGGTGGTCCGGCGCGACGCCGTAGCGCACGAGGCCGAACGGCGCGGGCAGGCGCTCGAAGAGGTCGATGCTGACGTCGAGGTCGGTCTTCGACAGGATGTCGGCGGCGTAGATGCCGGCCGGGCCAGCGCCGACGACGGCCACTCGCAGTGTCGGGGTGCTCACGGGACGCGGGTGCCTTCCGATCAGGGGAGCCCTGCGGGACGCCTTCGGGCGCGACCGACGGCGCGGTGCAGGGCTGTGCTCGGGGCCAGTGTAGGACCGCCGGTGAGGCACGCCTTGGTCGGCTGCCAGCATCTGGACAGCCGTGAGACGGGCGAAGGGGTGGCGCCGCACACCTCCACGCGCTCGACGCCACCCCCGTCCGGAGGGCCCGGGCGCCGCCCCGTCACAGGAGGACGGCGCCCGGACCGGCTCAGCTGCGCCAGGTGTCGGTCAGGGTGAGCACCCCGCCGGCCGGCACGGTCGCGGTGCGGTTCGCCCCGGACTCCCAGGTGACTGCGCCGTTCGACTCCTTGCGCACGTACTTGTACTGGACGACGGTGCCCGCCGGCAGCGTCAGCGAAGCCCGCCACACCGGATAGGTCGCCGACGAGAGCGCGACGGCGCTCGCCGGGTTCCAGCCGCCCAGCTCCGCGCGGTCGCCGACGACGAAGACGTTCTGGCCCCAGGACGTCGTGGCGTTGACGCCGAAGGAGATCTGCGACGTCGTCGGCGTGGGCGTCGCCGTCCCGCCGGCCTGCTGCCCGACGTGCACGGCGACGGAGCCGTTGGCCGGGACCGTGAACGACGCGGAGCCGCCGGGCGCCACCGTGACCGTGGTGCCCGAGCACCCGCCGCTGGTCGATGCACCGCTGATCACGTCGCAGTACCGGCCGGCGGGCAGGGAGGTCTGGAAGGTGCGCTGCAGCGCGGAGCCGTTGCGGTTGATCGCCACGTACCCGAGCGACCCGCGCCCGTACGCCAGCCGGCCACCGTCGCTCCAGACGTTCGTCAACGCCGCCGTGCCGACGGCGTTGCGGAAGCCGACCATGTGCGCGGTCTCGTTCCAGCGGTGCGCGCAGGTCCAGGTGCCCTGCCCGCAGACGGCGTCGTCGACCTTGCCGTTGCTCTGCTGCGGCGCCCCGGCGTCGTTGGCGCTGAACGCGTAGCCGGAGTAGACCGTGGGCCAGCCGTACGGGTAGCTGAGCGCGAACACGTTGGCCAGGCGGTAGTCCGAGCCGTTCTTGTAGCTCAGGGTCTCGCCGTTGCGCTCGGTGTCGTGGTTGTCGACGAACACCGCGGCGCGGTCGGTGGGCAGCAGCCAGGACTGGTCCTTGAGCCCGCCGAGCGAGGTCAGGTTGCCGCTCTGGAACACCGACTTGATGTTGCGGGAGTAGTTGAACTCGTTGGAGTCACCGGAGCCGAAGTACTCGGCGGGCTGGATCGGCTCGCCGCCGCCCGCGATCACCTCGTGCTCGATGTACACGCTCTGGTCGGTGAGCTTGCCCTTGATCGCCTCGAGGTCGACCGCGGCGATGTGCTTGGAGGCGTCGACCCGGAAGCCGCGGACACCCAGCGAGATGAGGTCGTTGAGGTAGGCAGCGATCTCTGAGCGGACGTAGTCGCTGCCCGTGTCGAGGTCCTGCAATCCGACCAGCCGGCAGCTCTGCACCTGGTAGCGGTCGCCGTAGTTGCTGATGTTCGTCCTGCAGGCGTGGAAGTCCTGGGGACCGTAGCCGCCCTCGGGTCCGGGGTAGCGCTCCTCGGAGTACGCGGTCCCCGCCCACCCGGTGCCGGCGCTGGTCTGTCCGGACATGTGGTTGACGACGACGTCCGTGATGACCGAGACACCCGCCGTCCGGCACGTGTCGATCATGGCCTTGTACTCGGCGCGGGTGCCCAGCTTGGACGCCACCTTGTAGCTGACCGGCTGGTACGAGGTCCACCACTGGCCGGCGAGCACCACGTGCTCGTTGGGGGGCGACGTCTGGACGAAGCCGTAGCCGGCCGGACCCAGCTGGGTGGTGCACTCGCGGGCGATGGCGTTCCAGGTCCACTGGAACAGGTTGGCGGCGGGGCGCATGGTCGCCGGGGCGGCTGCGGCGGGCCGGGCCGTGGCGAGGCCTGCGGCGGTCAGCCCGGCGAGGGCCAGGAC